>JABEVA010000380.1 GCA_013044065.1 Phycisphaerae bacterium | reverse complement strand
GTATTTGACGGCATATCAAGCACTGACGCAGTGGGATGATTTTAAAAAGCCAGGCCGGGTGTTGATTACCGGTGCCTCCGGCGGCGTGGGCGTGGCGGGGGTGCAATTGGCCAAGGCCCTTGGCCACACGGTGGTAGTGCTGTCGCGCAGTCTGGAAAAGCAGAAAAAGCTGTTGGCTACCGGTGCGGATATTGCCCTAAGCCCCCAGGACACGCAGTGGCGGAAGCGTCTTTCCGAGGCGTTGGGCCAGCGCCGTGTGGATTTGGCCATCGACAATATCGGGGGTGAACTTTTTCCTGAAGTTATTGAAACCTTAGCCATGTTCGGGAGAATCAGTGTGGTGGGCAGACTGGCTGGTCCGGTGCCGGAGTTTAATACCGCAAGCCTGTTCTTCCGGCGCAATAAAATCGGCGGTGTGGCCGTGGCCACCTACACTCCGGAAGATTCCCTTGCGGTCTGGACGCACGTAACAAAATTACTCAAGGAAAGAAAAGCCCGACCTCTGGTGGACAGCATACATCCCTTTGAACAATTGCCCGCGGCGTTCGCCCGCCTCGCTGCGGGGCCCATGGGCAAAGTGCTGCTGCGCGTGGCGGGAACTTCCTGACTTTTACCGTATCGCCTCATCCGGATGGGCCATGTCTTTGCGGTTGTACGTGCGGCCAGACCAGACATTGCCACCGGTATAGTAATCCCACACCGAAGCCATCAGTATGGCCAGGCAAAAAGTAACGGCGACCGCCAAGGTTAACTCGGCTCCTGGTCGGCCGCCCAGAAAACGGCGCACCCGGCGCATGTGTACCAGTGCCAGAGCGTTCACCGACACCGCCAAAGCCAGGTTAGCCCACGCTCCGGGTGCCAGCGTTATCAGCACCAGGCTGGCAGCGACCACCGGATAAATGGGCAGCAGTGCGCCAACGAATAAAAATCCCAAGGCCAGAACCAGCGCGGCCAGCGGATTGTATTTCAGGCCGGCATAAACATTCTTTTTGCCGCCACGGAACGTGTCCGCCACGCCCTCGTACATGCGGCCAAAGAGTAGTTCACGCGTGACCACGGTAAAGACCCGAAATCCACGGCTTTTGGCCCGGCCACCCAATGCCAAATCTTCAATCAATTGTCCTTTAATGGCTTCATGACCACCAATTGCTTCATAGGCCTGCCGACGAAAAAACAGGAACGCACCCGCCGTGAGAACAACTTTTGACGTGGAATCGTTGCTGCGGTGGGGCGCGGCCAAGGTAAACATGGCGGTTAGCGCCACCATCAAGAATCCCTGCTCCATCAGACTCTGGCCTTGTGGCCGCGGCAAAATACTTAGCAGATCCAGGTTGCGGTGCAGGACCAGCCGCACGGCCTGTTGCAGGCATTGCGGGTGAAAATGCATGTCGGAATCAACAAACAGCAGATATTCGGAATCCGTCCATTCACCGGCTTGATGGATGGCCCAGTTTTTGCCCATCCAGCCGGGCGGCGGTGGCTGGGTGTTGTGGATGATCTTTAGATGTGGGAATTGGGTCGCCAGCCGCCGGGCAATCTCCGCGGTTTTATCCGTGCTCTGATCATCGACAAACACCACACGAAAATTCGGATAGTCCTGCCGGCAAATCGACCCCAGCGTCTCCCCGAGCACATGACCTTCATTGCGGCCCGGAACAATCACCGTGATATATGGCCGATTTAACGGCCAGGTTACGGTGGGCGGCAGTTGATTGGCCGGATGGTCGAAAATATCCGGGGGCGTGTGGCTATCATACATCAAGCCTTGCACCCGCTTCCAATCACCAAAGCTGATGATGGTGATCCAGCATAGGGCCACCACAACCAAGATGCTCAACAGCAGTATATTCATGAGTGCATTACCCGAGTTTTCCGGAAGGCATTGGCAATTTAGCCCATGACCGGCGCACGGGTGCTCCGCGGCTGAAGAAACTTCACAGGCGGTGCAGGGCTTTCAGGTCTGCGGCGTTCGCCCGACCTTCAATGAAATGACGCACGTCATCATTCTCCATGGTTTTGATCTGTTGCGGTGTTCCCTGCGCGATGATTTTGCCGTTGAGCAACATCACAATCTGATCCGCCACCTTAAAAGCGCTGGCCATGTCATGGGTCACCACAATTCCGGTAACCTTGAGTTCTTCCTTGAGTTTTAAGATCAATTCATTGATGACATCGGCGCGAATGGGGTCCAGGCCGGTGGTTGGTTCGTCGTAAAGCACTACTTCCGGATCCATGGCAATGGCCCGGGCCAGCGCAACACGCTTTTTCTGCCCACCCGAGAGATCGGCGGGCATTTTTTTTTCACTGCCGCTTAATCCGACGACGGCCAATTTTTCGCCGATGACCTGCTGAATATTCCTTTCCGACTTTATCCCCTGATGCCGCAGCGGAAAGGCGATGTTTTCCCCCACAGTCATGGAATCAAAAAGGGCCCCCATTTGGAAAAGAAAACCAATCCGTTTGCGGATCGGCTCCAGTTGTCTCTCACTGAGGTGATTGATACGTTGCTGATGAAAATAGACATTACCCGAATCGGGCTGCAACAATCCCACGATATGTTTGAGCAATACCGATTTTCCAGCCCCCGACGGGCCGATAATAACCGTGGTCCGGTCCGCAGGAATGTCCAGACTCAGCGCGTCAAGTACCACCAGTGATCCAAATCTCTTGTGAACGTCAGCGAAGCGGATAATGGGTTGAGCAAGCGTATCGGTGGTGGGCTGTATCATATAATTCCGCGGTCTCCTGCTTGAAAATTCGGGGCTATAAGATCGGCGGCTGATTGGGCCAGACCATGACATAGATATTCGTCAGCAGCAGTGCCAGCACCAGATTCAATATCAAAATGACGATAAAGCTGCTCACAAACGCCTCCGTGCAGGCCCGGCCCACACCTTGTGCCCCGTTCCCGCAGCGAAAGCCTTTATAGCAGGCGATGGCACCGATGGCCAAGCCGAAAAACAAGGCTTTGATCAGCCCTGTGTTGATGGTATAAATATCCACCCCAACGCGGGCAAAGTGCCAGAATTGGTCATTGTTGATGCCCTGCACATGCACCGCAATCAACCAACCGCCGAAGATTCCCAGAATATCACTGAAAACGGTCAGAATCGGAGTCATGACCAGGCAGGCCAGCACACGCGGCACCGCCAGCGTGCGAACAGGGTCCGCGGCCATGGAACGCAGTGCCTCAATTTGTTCGGTCACACGCATCGTCCCCAGCTCGGCGGTCATGGCCCCACCGACCCGTCCGGCCAGCATGACGCCCGTGAGAACCGGGCCAATCTGTTTCACCACGCTTAGCACCGTGACACTCCCGAGCCGGCTTGCCAGCCCCAGGGCATGAAACTGTGGATAGGCTTCAATCACCAGCACCGCGCCAATGAAGAATCCGGTCAACATGACTACGGGAATGGAAAGTGTTCCCAGATCAAACATTTGCGACAACATTTCGCGCCGGCCAAAACGGTCCATCCCACGCAGGAGTCCCGCGAGAATAGCCACGAAGAACCGTACAAAATCGCCCAGGGTCAACACCAGGGAAAGGCACGTCTTACCCCAAAACTCCAATGGGCTTAGGATCCTGAAACGATTGGAGGATGGATCTTCGGGTGTCAAAATCGTCGGCCCTTCTCAAAGACAATTTTTCCGCTGCCGCACCCGGCACCGGATCAGTGTATTGTATACGCGGATGAACGCCGTGGGGCAACCATTCCTGTGCGGCGAGGGAACGTGGCGTGATGAGGTGTTGGGCGGGGCCGGTGCCGACTCGGCCGCGCAGAGAGGGCCAATTACCGCAATTTCGCGTATGATAAGTGATGAAGGTTGGCACCCCCGGCGGGAGAACCTGGGGTAGAGTTAATGATGGATTCGCATTCATGTGCGCTACAATAGCCGTTGCAGAACTTACCCCGGCGAAAATCGTCGCCGAACTGGATAAATACATCATCGGCCAAAAGGCCGCCAAAAGAGCTGTAGCCAATGCTGTGCGCAACCGTTGGCGGCGTTTACAGTTAAAGCCGGAAATCGCCCGCGATGTGCTGCCGAAAAACATCATGCTGATCGGACCGACCGGCGTGGGGAAAACCGAGATTGCCCGGCGTCTGGCGGCGCTGGTGGATGCTCCATTTATTAAGGTGGAGGCCACCAAGTATACCGAAGTGGGTTATGTTGGTCGTGATGTGGAAAGCATGATCCGCGATTTATTGGAATCGGCCATTCGCATGGTGCGCACCGCCCAGATGCGGGCAGTGGCCATTCCCGCTTCCCAACTGGCCGAGGAAAAGCTGGTGGAACTGCTTTTGCCGCTAAGTACCACGGATGACCAAGCAGATCCCGCGGTGCAGCAGCGACGCCAGCGTAGCGCCGCCAAGATCAGGTCGCAATTGGCCGCAGGCGTGTTTGATGATCAGATGGTGGAGGTCCCGGTCACTGAAAAATCTCCCACGCTGCCCATGTTCGGTATGATGGGTGTGGATCAGGCGGATTCCATGCCGCCAGGTCTAAGCGACATTTTTGAAAAGCTCTCCTCCGGCCGCAGCACCGTTCATAAAGTGAAAGTAACGGAGGCGCGTAAAATATTGGCCGCCCAGGAAGCCGAAAAACTTGTCGATCAGCAGGGCGTGGTTGAACAGGCGATCAGCCTGACTGAACAATCCGGCATTATCTTTTTGGATGAGATAGACAAGGTCGCCACAGGCGGCGAGGGCCGCGGTGGTGCCGATGTATCGCGTCAGGGAGTGCAGCGGGATTTATTACCCATTGTGGAAGGCAGCGCCGTAACCACCCGTCACGGCACGGTACATACCGATCATATTTTGTTTATTGCTGCCGGGGCGTTTCACAGTGCCAAGCCGTCGGATCTCATGCCCGAATTGCAGGGCCGTTTTCCCATTCGCGTAGAGCTTTCCGACTTGGAGCAGGCGGATTACGTGCGCATCCTCCGGGAACCAAAAAACTCGCTGGTTCGCCAGCAAATTGATCTGCTCGCCGTGGAAGGCGTGCGTGTTTCTTTCACCGATGACGCGATTGACGCCATGGCCGAGTATGCCTACAACGTCAACCGTAACACCCAGAATATTGGTGCCCGGCGCCTTAACACCATTCTAGATCGAGTGATGGATGACCTTTCATTTATGGCCTCCGAAATCCGGGGCGAAAAACATGTGATTAACGCTGCCGTCGTTCGGGAAAAACTGGCCGATATTGCAGGTGATGAAGATTTAGCGCGTTATGTGCTTTAGCGGGAATGATAAAAAACTGATCTTGGCGGCAGTGCTCCCTGCAGGTGCCGCGATACACGTAAGGTTGGGCGAATATGCAACAGCAGGCCATTGAACTTTCCATTATTGCACCGGCCTTTAATGAGGTGGATAACGTTGGGCCTCTGGTGGATCGCATTCGTGAGGTGTTTGTGCCGCTGAACATCGCCTTTGAAGCTATTATTGTGGATGATGCCGGCACGGACGGCACACGTGAAAAGCTGCTGGAACTGGCCGGACAATACCTCTGGCTGCGGGTCGTGTCCCTCACCAGCAACAGCGGCCAGACCGCCGCAATGGATGCCGGATTCCGCGCCGCCCGCGGCCGGATATGGGCCACCGTGGATGCCGACATGCAAAATGACCCCGGCGAAATTCCCCGCCTCATGGCCATGCTTTCCGCGGAAGTGGATATGGTCAACGGCTGGCGCCAAAAGCGCAGTGACAATGTCCTGCGCCTCATTCAAACCAAGATCGCCAATGGCATTCGCAATCGGCTTAGCGGAGAAAACATCAAAGATTCCGCCTGTTCGCTCAAAGTTTACAAGCGTCAGTGCTTGGAAGGCCTTACCTTGTACAAGGGCATGCATCGCTTTTTTCCGACCTTGGTAAAAATGCGTGGTTTTACGGTTATTGAGGTGCCGGTGAGCCACCATCCGCGGGCCTCTGGCGTTACCAAATATAAATTCGGCAGTCGGGTCATTCGAGCTTTTGTCGATCTTTTGGCCGTGCGCTGGATGAAAAAGCGCCAACTGCATTATCAAGCCCGCGACCTCACACCGCTCCGGATGCCGGCAGATGCGTCTCTTTCGGGGTCAAGTTAGAATGACACAGATGACCACCTTGTCACGGATAGGTACAAAAATATGATTCATCGCACTGCAATTGTTGATCCCTTGGCTCAGGTGGACCACAGCGTTTCCATCGGTCCATACGCCGTGGTGGAAGGGGCGGTGCGCATTGGCCCGGGGTGCGATATCCAAGCTCATGCCAAACTCATGGGGCCACTGACCATGGGCCGCGGCAACATCGTCCATAGCTTCGCCTCCTTGGGTGATGTCCCGCAGGATTTGAAATTTAAGGGGGAGGACAGTTATCTGACGATCGGTGATGGAAACATTTTTCGCGAACACGTGACTGTGCATCGTGGAACCGCTGGCCAAACCACCCTGGGTTCCAATAATTTTCTGATGGTGGCCAGTCATGTTGGACATAATTGCCGGGTTGGAAATTATGTTACCTTGGTGAATGGGGCCTTGTTGGGCGGTCACGTGGTGGTGGAAGATAGAGCGATTATTGGCGGCAATTGTGCTGTTCATCAATTCTGTCGCATTGGCCGGCTGGCCATGATCAGCCTCACGGCAGCTTACAATGTCGATGTCCCGCCGTTTTGCATTGCAGTGTCGACCAACATGATCACCCAACTCAATGCGGTAGGTTTGCGGCGATCAGGCATGAGCGCCGCGAGCCAAAATGCCCTTCGTCGGATGTTCCGTTGGGTTTACCGTACGCATGCCGGCGTGCCGTTGGCCAAAGCATTGGATGATTTACCGCCGGAGTTAGGCGCAGTTCCTGAAATTCAGGAATTCCTGGTGTTTGTAAAATCCTCTAAACGTGGTGTTGCCCGGTTCCGGCACTGGTCCACCCGGCACGGCCAGACCTCCGCCGAGACTGACCATACCGACAATGTTTAGGGACCGGGCAAAAGAACAAGCCGGAAAGCGTGAAGTTAGCTTTGCCAGTCCCTTAAAGCCTTGAACGCTGCACAATTAAATCCCGTATCTGGTTTGGGTTCCGATGGGAATGGCTAACTTAAAGGCTCACCGCCCAGATCGATCGTCCTTCATGGCCGATGGTCGCAATTGTGCTGCCTTGTTGACTTGCTATTGAGGGCTGTTGAGGCGATAAGTAATGGTGTTGGTGTGGGCTGGCAGGCAGTTTGGAGCAGATCATGACCCTCTCCGACGATGCTCGTCCCAACTGATGGATATTGATAACGCAAGGAGTAACTCAAGTGGCTAAAACCGTAAAGTCAGTGGTGAAGGAAAAATTCACGTTCGGTCTGTGGACCGTGGGCAACATTGGCCGTGATCCGTTCGGCGGTCCCGTACGCGGCGTGCTCACGCCTGTGCAAATCGCTAAATTGCTGGGCGAAGTTGGCGCGTATGGTGTAAACTTCCATGACAATGATTTAATTCCCATTGATGCCAGTCCTGCCCAGGAGCGGCAGATTAAATCCAACTTCAAAAAGGCTCTGCGTGATAACGGTTTGGTGGTGCCCATGGCTACCACGAATTTATTTGGCGATCCGATTTTTAAGGATGGTGCTTTTACCAGTGCGGATGCCAGAGTGCGGGCCTACGCTTTGCAGAAAACGATGCGGGCGATGGATCTGGGAGCGGAGTTTGGCGCGCAGACTTTTGTTTTCTGGGGCGGTCGGGAAGGGGCTGAAAGTGATGCCGCCAAGGATCCTACCGAGGCCATCAAACGTTTCCGCCAGGCCATCAATTTCCTCTGTCGGTATTCCATCGAAAATAACTATGGCTATCGGTTTGCCTTGGAAGCCAAGCCCAATGAACCGCGCGGGCACATTTATTTCGCCACCACCGGCAACTACCTCGGATTTATTGAGACCTTGGATTATCCGGAAATGGTGGGGGTCAACCCGGAAGTCGCCCACGAAACCATGGCCGGTCTTAACTTTGTCCATCACGTGGCTCAGGCATTGGAGGCCGGCAAGCTCTTTCATATTGACCTCAACGACCAGGAACCGGGCCGGTACGATCAGGATTATCGGTTTGGTGCCGCCAATATCAAACCGGCGTTTTTTCTGGTTAAATTGCTGGTCGATCATGGGTATGCCGGCCCGTTGCATTTTGATGCCCACGCGTACCGCACCGAAGATTACCAGGGCGTAAAAGATTTCGCCCGCGGTTGCATGAAGACTTATACGTTATTGAAGCAGAAGGTGGCGAAATTTAACGCGGACCGGGAAATTCAGGCGCTGTTGAAGCACATTCATGTACGCGATGAAAAACTCGAGAAATTAAGTGCCGCCTATTCCCCCGACGCGGTGCGCCAACTCAAGGCCCACAAGTTTAATCGCCTGGGGCTTGGTGCACGCGGTATACCCTACGAAAAACTCGACCAATTGACCATGGAACTCATCCTGGGCGAGCGGTAAGCCCTCGACCATCCGGATAAGGCGGAAGTTCTTTTGCTTGGCTCTTTGCTTTCGCTACCATCACGCGTGGCCTTGCCCGCGTGAAAGCCTTATGGCCCGTGGCTATTTTGCACTGGCCAATTTCCGCACCACCTGAGCATCCCGCGCCGAGAGGTCCGGGTACGCCGGATCTTGTCCTACATCCGGCCGACGTTTCCAGCACCGGGCGCAGCTGGCGTATTGCCCACGGGTATCGGTAATGGTGATGGCCCACTGCTCACCGGCTTGAATCTGGTGGAAGCCCAATCCCAGGGCATCCTCAATTTCCGCTCCGTACTGGGCCATGAGTGGCGCCAAAGCATCCGTGGCGGGAAAGACAATCAGTGCCTGCGCATCCAAGGCATTGCCGAGGCCGATGGATCGCTTGAGATCATCGAGTTGCTTGAGTCCATCTTGTATCAGCGGCATCAAGGTTTCCCAGTGTTGGGCGAATTCCTGAGCCGGCGGCGGTGGGGGCGTGGCAAAAAATCGTTCATGAATATTGGTATCATCTGCCAACTGTTTCATGCCCGGCAACTGCAGCACGGCCTGCCAGGCTTCATCCGCTGTGAAAACCAGCACCGGAGCCAGCAATTCCACCAGGGTCGTCAGCAAGCGATGGCACATCGTCTGCGAAGCCCGGCGGCGCGCTGCCCCCGGCAATTCGCAGTAGAGGCGATCTTTGATGGCTTTGGCATAAATGGACGAAATGTCCACGTTGCAAAATTCATACAGCAGTTTGAATACACGATGAAATTCATACTGTTCGTAGGCCTGCCGAACCTGGCATTGCAGCGTTGCCAGCCGATGTTGCATCCACGTATCAATGGAATGGCGTTGCGGGTCCACCGCATCACGTGTGATGTCAAAGTCAAAAAGGTTGCCCAGGAGGTAGCGAATGGTATTACGCAGTTTCCGGTAAGCCTCGCCCGTGCGGGCGAAGAGTTCCTTGGAGCACGGCATGTCGTGCTGATAATCCACGCTGCAAACCCACAGCCGCAGCACGTCTGCGCCATTTTCCTTTAGCGCATCGACCACTTTAATGTCGTTGCCCTGGCTTTTGGACATTTTGCGGCCTTGGGCATCCACGATAAAACCATGGGTGAGCACCTGTTGGAATGGCGGCTCCTGGCGATAACCCGCCGCCTCCAGCAACGAGGCCTGAAACCAGCCGCGATGCTGGTCCGATCCTTCCAGATACATTGCTGCCGGATATCCCAGTTCCGGGTGGGTTGCTTCCAGCACGGCGCGATGTGAAGCCCCGGATTCAAACCATACATCCAGAATATCCGCCCCTTGGCGCAGCTCCGCCGTTCTAAAGGTGAAATCGCTCACGGTTTGGCCGTCCGGGGTGATAGCGGAATCAATCCACGTATCCCCGCCGAGAATCTGTTGCGGCGAATGTTGGTACCAGCAGTCGGCTCCGTGGGTACCGAAATAATCGGCAATGTGACGCAGTGATCTTTCAGACAGCAAAATATTGCCCCGTTGGTCAAAGAATGCTGGAATTGGCACTCCCCAACAGCGCTGCCGGGAAATGCACCAATCGGGTCGGCTTTCCAGCATCCCCACCATGCGATTTTTGCCCCAGGTCGGAATCCATGCGACCTCTTCCACAAAACGGCGGGCCGTTTGCATCAGCGGACTGCTGCCGCCGGCCCGGACAAACCATTGCTCGGTGGCACGGAAAATGGTCGGTTTATGGCACCGCCAGCAGTGCGGATAGCTGTGGTCGATTTCCTCTTGATGAAAGAGCAGATGATTGGCTTTCAAAAACTCCACCACCATCGGATTGGCCTGCCAGATGCTTTGGCCGCGCAAAAACTCCGGCACGGAGTCATCATAGTGCCCATTGGCCAGCACCGGACAATAGATCTCCAGATTTTCACGCCGTCCAGTCTGATAGTCCTCCAAGCCATGGCCGGGCGCGGTATGGACCAGGCCCGTACCGTCTTCCAGAGTGACATAATCAGCCAGAACCACCGGCCTAGTTTGCGAGCTGTGCATGGGGTGGCGATAGGATGGTTGAAGTGCGACCCAGGCCGCTCCGGTCACTGGTGCCGATATTTCACCAGCCATCCAGCCGGCCCGTCGAAGTACCGATTCCACCAATGGCGCGGCCAGAATTAACGGCGGTTCTTCGCCGCCCGCCTGCCGCACACATACGTATTCATGCTTGGCACCGGCGGCCACGGCTCGGTTTGCCGGCAGCGTCCATGGCGTGGTGGTCCAGATGAGCAAATTCGCGGTCGCGGGCAGAGGCCCCCAAGCGGCGGGCCAGGTTTCGGCGGTGACGCACAGCGGAAAACGCACGTAAACCGAAGTATCTTTTTTTGGGGCGTATTCCAGTTCCGCCTCGGCCAGTGCGGTCTGATCTGCGGTACACCAATGCACAGGCCTGCGCTGTCGATAAACCAGATTGTTTTTGACCAGTTCCGCCAGGACGCCTACCACCCCAGCCTCATAACGCGGATCCAATGTTAAATAGGGATGCTTGAAATCCCCTTGAATGCCCAGCCGCTGAAACGAAGCGGACTGAATCCGAACATACTTTAGGGCATAATCGCGGCAGTGCCGCCGGATTTCTGCTGGAGAAAGGGCCCGCATTTTCGGTCCCAGTTCCTTCTGAACCGCACTTTCAATCGGCAGTCCGTGGCAATCCCAGCCCGGTACATACGGTGAATCCCATCCCTGCATGTTGCGGAAGCGCACAATAATATCTTTCAGCACTTTGTTAATCAGGTGGCCGGTATGAATATCGCCGTTCGCGTAGGGCGGGCCGTCATGGAGCACCCATTTTCCCAGCGGGTGGTGGCGTTGCCGTAGAGATTCATACACTTGGTGGGTCTCCCATCGCGCAAGAATAACCGGCTCCCGCTGCGTGAGGTTCGCCTTCATCTCGAAATTGGTCCGTGGCAGATTCAGAGTTTGCTTGTATTCCATCGTTGCCGGCTCCGCCGGGGGGGTGGGTTTAGTTTCAGGTGTGGTCATGCTGTTATTGGAACTCCATTAACACAGTGCAATTGGCCTTAGGCCCGGGCCACTGGCCAAGACACCGAAGATAACATAATAAGACAATTTGGCCGGTTATCCCAGTCGCTAAAGAACGCGTGGCACCTCCTCTCGCCAAAAGATCCCGCAGCCCCCACGTGGCCTGATGAAAACATCCGCCACCTTTCAGCTCCCGCCGCATAGGAATCGCGCCATCGTCCAGCCCGGCCCCGAAGATTCCGACATTCGTCGGGAGACTGTGGTGCAGCGGACTTCCGGCGGGCAAGAGGGCCAAGAGGGCCAGGGGGGTACCGAAGCGATCAGCTTTCAGCGATGAAGGCTGACCACGACGGGGATTCACCGGCCCGACAGACATCGGGATAAACTCCGGACGCAGAGGCACGCAGGGCGACGGCGACGGGGCCGATGGGGTAAACCCAACGGCTCGCGACGGGTGGGCTGGCGACGCGGAGAGTGGATTTAAAATTTTAGATTTCAGAGGTCGGCGATGACGACGGGCATGCAG
>JABEVA010000379.1 GCA_013044065.1 Phycisphaerae bacterium | reverse complement strand
CTCGCTCCTCAAGACCGCCGCCGGCCGGCCCGCGACGCCCCGCCGGACGGGAAAAGCAAAAAGCTGTTCTGCAGAGCTGAGCCATACCGGCCAAGGATGTGCAAGGTGCCAAGGGCCGATATAATAGATGGCTGATGGGTCTACGGGGTTTTCCAATAGCATGGATTTTGCAACCAATATCCCTGTGGTACGTGGTAACTCTTGAAGCCGGGACGCATTATGGCAGCCCAAACGATGGCCGATAGCCAATTTGAAGCCGCTGTAAACGCCAACTTCGGGCGACTTCTGGCGTTGGCCAGGGCTATGCTGGGAGCGCCAATGCGGGACGGCAAGCAGCCGGAAGACTTGGTCCAAGAGGCTCTCTTGAACCTCTTTCGCCATCGCGATGGCTACGACTGGTCGGATGGCGGTTGGTCGCTAATGGCCAAGGCAGTGGCCCGCAATGTGATCAGTTGTCGGCGGCGCAAGGTAGGCCAGTCGCTGGATGCCGATGCGGTGCTGCTGGAAACGATGGGCCATGACGCGGATCCATCGGCAGCGGCGACGATGGCCGAAACCACCGCATCCTTACGCAAGGCGATCGAATCGCTGCCGGACGATTGGCGGCAGGCCTTGGTGCTGCGGGAACAGCAGGGGATGGCCTACCGGGAAATTGGCCGCCTGATGCAGGCCACCGAGTCACAGGTGAAGACTTGGCTGCATCGGGCCCGCAGGCGGGTAGCGAAAATCCACTCGGACGGTGGTGGTTAAGGTGCCCATGGGCAAGGATGGTGCAATGGCCCGGAGGAGTCAGGCCATTGCGTTTTAGAAGTGGCCTTCGGGCCTGTAAGGTGGTGTAACATGTTCATTGATATCGCAGTTCTGCAGGAATATCTCGACGGCGAACTCTCTGCCCAGGCGCGGGCTCAGGTGGAAGCGCAGGTGGCTCTCGACCCGACATTGGCGGCGCTGGTCGATAAACTGCGGAAGGAGCAAGAGTTGCGCCGGCAGGTTTGGGAAAGTTACCTCCCCGCGGAACACGAAGCCCACCACCTGGCCACCGATTGCCTGGCCCAGCTCCGCGCGCAGGCTTATGCCCCGCTGAAGGTTTCTTTTGCCACCGCAGGAGTGGGGCGCGAATTGCGGCGCGCGGCCTTGGCGGCAGCTTGTTTGCTTATCGGCGTGGGCGGTTATGTGGCCGGACGGGCCTCCTCCAGAGCCGCAACCACCGCCGCAAATGCCAGCCGGTCCACCCAGTACGTGGTGCGCATTGAAATGCCGGGCGGAGAATCCGTCAGTCAGACTTTTACCGATTATGCCGCGGCGCAGAAGTTTGCCCGGGGCTATCTGGCTGATCATGGGTCAACCGCACAAAGTGGAACTCAGCAGGTTGCGGCCCTGCAGCCCCAAGGTGTATTCTAAGCGGTATTGCTGCCGACTTAACGATACCCTCCGGGAAGCGCGAGGCTTTAAGATCGCAGTTGAGACGAAGGGGGAGATTCCGGCGCAGATTGGATAACCATCTGATGGGTATTGAATGAATATAACCTGGCGATTTCTCAAAGGAACCAGCAGCCGATCAGGCCTAGCCAATCAGGTGCTGCGGACCAGGGTTGGGCTTACAACTCTGGTGCCGATTCTTGCTCTGACATTCGGGGCAAGCCTATGGTGGGTACAACCGGCGGAGGCAGCTCCCGGAGAGGCCCAAGCATCCACTCTGACCAAGACCGGAGAGGTGGGCATATCCGACACATTGTTAGGCGAAATGTCGCAGGCTACGCAGTCTCTTTATAACCGTATTCGCCAATCGCTGGTGATTATCAAACCCAGCCGGAATCCTGATGCGCTGCTGCCGCCCAATCTGCGTGCGAAATTTGATCGATGGAAACTACACTGGATTCAGCACCACCACCTGACGGTTCATGGCCGA
Source organism: Phycisphaerae bacterium (assembly GCA_013044065.1). GTDB lineage: Bacteria > Planctomycetota > Phycisphaerae > WQYP01 > WQYP01 > JABEVA01. The sequence goes on along the minus strand of JABEVA010000379.1, from coordinate 8,012 downwards.
CATTTTCATCCGGGTCGACATTCCATTCCAACCGTGGTGATTGAGCCACTGCGCACCCGACCTGACCATCATCGCCGCAACCCGCACCTCACGCCGCGGCAACAGCAAGAGCTTGATAAGATCGCCGATGACCGACCCGTGGAAATCTTTCTTCTGCGGCATTTTTTATTTCGGCACGGGCCCGGCAGGACCGACCTGCCCTGGCCAATTCTACACGGCATTTTGATGCGCCTTAGGGAAATCGAGCGGCACCTGAATCAAACCGTTTATGGTCTGGCCACGGGCAAACCGAACCGTATTCTGGTGCTGGAGGTGCTCTCTCCACCCGGTGCCACCGCCCAAATCCACGTGATTTTGCCCGACGGTAAGGCGGCGGCCGCCCACGTATACGCGACCAATTATTTTCTCAATCTGACTGTGCTGCAACTCTCTTCAGCCACAAAGGTGCCTCCGATACGCATGGTGCGACAATTGCCGCGTCACCCGGGACTTCTTTTGGCCGTGGCCGCCGACCAGCCGGCGGTACGCTGGCTGGTGCCCGTTCATGGACCGGGCTTTGCCAGCCGCCGCGCCGCATCTGCCCCTCTGATGTTTTTTTTGCGAACCGCCCCGCACCCAGCTTTCATCTTTTCGCCAAGCGGTGAACTGGCCGCGGTTACCACTTGGAAAAAAGCCCTTGGTGTTGCCGGAACAAAATCCTACATTCGCAATTTTATCAAATACGGCCAGATTGAGCAGGTGCGGTTCGGCATCCGCTATGCCATGGTGCCTAGCAATTCCCCCTTACGGCGAAAGATTCCCCGGCTGGGCCGCCTGCGCGCCATGGAGGTGCTTGGGCTCTATCCCCATTCTCCAGCCCAACGGGCTGGAATTCGCCCCGGCGATATCATCTTCGGCATCGACGGCATCGGACTGGCCGACTTCAGCCGGATTGCTAAAAAAATTCATGCTGATCCCGAGCATGTGGCCATCCGACTGGCTCGGAACGGAAAAATCATCACGGTCCACGTAACTCTCCGGCCACCACCCGGCTTTGCTCCGCGACACATGCGGCCCTAATTTCCTGGTTTTTCACCCGGTAACGCCGAGCTAAACGGCGAGAGGCCATGGCTGGGCTGGGTGGTCGAGGTTGTGTTCCAGCCGTTGCCGTGGCGGTATACACCCAGCGTATGCCCACTGGGGCGCGGCTGGTTAAGGGACGCGTACAGGGCCATGGAAGGCGGGGCCTTCCTCTGCATCATAAATGTGGCGATGATATTTTTATTGTGACACAGCGTAAAAAGCATCGCCACAATACGTTGATAGGACGCGGCAATGTAGGGGGCACGCGGATTGTACCTGGGAGAAAATGGATTGGGAGCCTGCGCCAAGGCCGTAATCACATCCGGCAACTCCGGATCACACGACATTTGCACCATTTGATGACTCAATGGATCACGATAATACAACTGCACCGGCAGCGCGGCCGAGCCGTGCTTTTTTCCAGCGGAGATTGCCCGCGACTTTTGAGGCACACTGGGCAATGGATAATTGACGGTAATGGCATTGCCTTGGCTGACGTAAAGCGAGCCGGGGATCAATTTCGGCACGCGTCCAATGATAGCCAGTCGCGGATAACCGGTACGAGTGGCGTAGATCAGGGTGGGTCCTGAGGAGGGAAGAATATCCAACATAAACTTTTCCCCCACCACTTGTGAGTAAATCGCCGGGGAATGAATCTTGAGCAAAGCCTTATAGCCCAAGAGCCGCGTGCGCGGATCCGGAGAGTGCAGCAGGTGTTGAAAAGCCAGTGATGCCCGCAGGGCATCGTGGCTCTGTTCCAGAGTTTGCACCGCATCCATCAAGTAAGGACCGCGGCCCTGCCGAACAATCTTCTTAAGCACAGTGACGGCGTCTTCATCGCCGATGATCGTACCAGCCCGCGCTGTGTAAAACGCCACACGTAAATCAGGCGAGCAATAATACGGTTCAATCTCGGGCAAAATGGTGCGTCCAAGCTGGGCCAACGCGGTACTTATTTGATTAAGCGGAGCGGTGGGATCCGCCAGCGCCTTGAGCAGACGCTTGGCCTGGGCCCGGGTAAAACCCGGAACATTCTGTTCCAGATACAGATGCATCACCATGTCCACGAATTGCGCGGGATTATTCTGGTAACGCCGGGGAACGCGCAACTGCACGATACGGTCATTTTCAGCCGCTGCCACCGGGGGATTTCCGCCATAACGTTGATTGATGATCTGTTGAATTGAATAAGAAATACGATAGGACGGCGTGTAAAGTTCCAGAATTACCGGGATTTTGATGGAGACAATGCCACCCGCCAGCACCCGCCCGGTACGCAAAATGGTCCCTGCCTTGACTAACTTGGAAGCCGAATCGCGCAGCGGATCGCAAAACACCGGGCCGCGGCCGCGTGCGATCACCCGGCTTAGATTACTAAGGCCCGCATGCACGCGTAGCGGCGTCGTCCAAAGCAGACCATTGGCCAAACTCGTCGTTTGCGTATTGGGCAAGGCGATTACTTTCAGATCAAACGTGGTTCCACGCATGGCCAGCGGCGGAATGACCCCTTCCACAAATACCGCCGCAATCTGGCGCGAACGCAAAATTTTGGACGGATCATACTGAGCGGTACCATGCGAGAGAAAGCCTATGTTATTTTTAAGCAGCCGGTTAATCATCATGCTGCGTATTGGCGGCGGCATCTCACCGCTGCCGGTATTGGGCAGCCCCGCCACAATGCCATAGCCGCGCACCAGCACCGGATTGGCCGAGGCCACCGCCGCAAAAGATTTGATCGTACCATGTAAAGCCGGATATAGGGCCGGCCGCGGTAAAAGGTCTTGTTGGGCCACCGGCGGCGCTTTGCCCGATCGCCCGTTGGAACACCCGCCCAACGATACTCCCACTGCAACCAGTGCGAGCATCGCCAGGCCACCAGACCCAAGCTTCATTATTCTATTTGCGAACTGCGGCATACCGCCTCCTTTGGATTCGGTGGCGGGCACCAGCGCCACCGGTATTCAATTCCGAGCACTCACTGGGGGTATCATGGAAATAATTCATCCACGCCGCCTCAGGCCAGCTTTAACCTGCCCTATAGTTTAACCGCTTTGCCCAGGCTTGCCGAATTGTTGCCACAGCCTGCGGGCTAAGGGTATCAGCAAGTCGACCAATGCATCGGGCACGGGCCGATTGACGTTCAACTTAACTTTAGGTAGTGTCGCCAAAATGGGTACGCCGGTCAGCCGCGGAAAATCTTCAATGGTGGTGATGGCCCCAATGTCCGGTGGTTCGGAAACGGCATTGAACACCACCCCGGCCAGCGTTAATTGACGATGGGCAATCGCATTCACGGTCAGCCACGTATGGTTGATCGTACCCAGGGAGGTTCCAGCTACCACCAGGCAGGGCAAACCCAGAATGGCGGCCAGATCGGCCACAGTGCAGACCGGTTTTTCATCCAACGGTGTCATCCAGCCGCCGGCACCCTCCACCAGCAGAAAATCGCACTGGGTTCGCCAGTCCTCCAGGGCGCGGGCCACGCGCCCCCAGTCCAAGCGCCGTCCTTCAAACCGCCGGGCCGCATGAGGAGCGATGGGCGCGGCCAGGCGAAGGGGGCTGATGCGGGCCATCAGAGCGTCATCGGTCACATCCAGCCCCGCCCCACGAGCGATGCTCTCACCATCCGGTGAAAGCATATCCTCATCCACCAGCCGGCCAAATACGCCACGTTCGCCTCTTTTCGGACAGCCGGAGGCTACCGGCTTGCACACCCCCACCCGGATATTCAGCCGCGTTAAAGCGGCCGCCAAGGCAGCTGTAACCGTTGTCTTTCCAATATCGGTATTGGTACCTGTGATGAATAGACCCGGATGGCCGTAAGCCTTTAATACTTTCCACGACTTAACAGCCGCTCTGGAGCGTGATCGACTTTTCAAGGGTTGGTTTCCTGGCAATGACGGGCAATGTCTTCGACCATTTGCACCGATTCCACAACCGCATCAGTCAACTCAACCAGCGATTCCAGACCGATGGTCAGCGGCGGCATAATAACCAAAGTATCCGCCAGTGGGCGCAGCAGCACACCGCGACGTCGCATGGCTGTACAAAGCGCTCCTCCCACGCGCCAGTGCGCTGGGAAGCGTTCTCCGGTGCGGCGATCCGGCGCGATATCAATGGCCGCAACGAGGCCGGTCTGACGTACGTCCGTGACCTCTCGAAGATCGCGCAGGGGGTTGAGTTGCTGCCACAAAACCGGGGCGAGAGTTGCCACATGCTTTAGCAGCCGGTTCTGCTCAAACAAATCCAAGGATGCAATGGCCACCGCGCACGCCAATGGATGGCCCGTGAACGTATGCCCATGATAAAACGTTTTTCCTAATTTCGGATCCGCGTAGAAGGCCGCAAAAATGCGGTCCGTAGTTAGCGTGGCTCCCAACGGCATATAACCGCCGGTCAACCCTTTGGAAAGGCACATCAGATCCGGGGTGATGTTTTCGTGGTCGCAGGCAAACATCCGCCCCGTGCGGCCAAAACCCGTCAATACCTCATCACAGATCAGCAGCAGATCGTGGGTGGCGGCAAATTGCCGCAGACGCCGCAAGGTGCCCGGCGGGTGCATGACCATGCCGCCGGCGCCTTGTATCACCGGCTCCACCACAATGCCCACGTATTGGCCGGGGTGCCTGGCCAGCAGCGACTCCATCTGTGGTATCCACGCGGGTGTAGAAGTCTCCCGTGCCAGATGGCCTTCTTGGACCGCAGCATTCAAACCGGAGAAAGCCGCAAGACGCGGCGCAGCCACGCGGTCCACCGGAAAACAAAGCGGCTGATAAACTTGATGAAACGCGGGAATGCCTCCCAGGGAAACCGCGCCCAGGGTGTCTCCATGATAAGCGTCGTGAAAGGCGATGAACCGGGTGCGCTGCGGCTGACCCACGTTTCTCCAATACTGAAAGGCCATTTTGCAGGCCACTTCCACCGCCGTGCTGCCATCGTCCGAATAGAACACACGCGTCAGACCCGGCGGAGCAATGTCTATAAGCCGCTTGGCCAGAACGATGCTCGGCACATTGCAAAGGCCCAGAAGAGTGCTGTGGGCAATCGCATTCAACTGGGTTCGCACGGCGGCATCGAGTTCTTTTACACCATGGCCATGCACATTGCACCATAGCGAAGAAACACCGTCGATATAACGCCGCCCTTGGTGGTCAAAGAGAAATTCACCTTGGCCACGGACGATAATCAGCGGATCGGCCTTTTCCATCCACGATTTCATGGGAGTAAAGGGATGCCACAAAAACCGCCGGTCCCATTCAATCAATTGCTCTTGGGTCAGATTTTTATCGTCCATCGTCGGTTCATTATAATGCCAACCGGTTTGGTGTCACCCGTTGCGCCGCGGGCGGATGGTGGCCGGTCAATCCGCCACAATCCCCTGGAAGCAATTATAATCCCACCATGATGGATCCACCCACACATAAGATAGTTGCCCCGGATGCCGCCCATCAGGTCGCGTCAACTCCGACCGCCTATACGGATATGCCGCTTGATCGCCGCCAGCGACATCTAATGCTGCGTCAGCAGGTCATAGCACGCGGGATTAAATCCGCGCGAGTCGTGCGGGCCATGGCCGGCGTGCCACGACACTATTTTGTTGATGCCGCCCTGCGTTCGCAGGCTTATGCGGACAGTGCGCTGGAAGCGGGCGCAGGCCAAACCATCAGTCAGCCCTATATCGTTGGGCTGATGACCGAGCGTCTGGATGTTCACTGGGAGCATCAGGTCCTGGAAATCGGTACCGGTACGGGCTATCAAACCGCCATCCTGGCCCGGCTGGCCCATGCAGTTTTCACCATCGAGCGTCTGGAAAGCCTGAGCTTAACAGCCCAGCAGCGCTTGCGGCTTTTGGGTTTGACCAACATTCATTACCATATCGGCGATGGATCCATGGGCTGGCCGGACGAACTCATCTTTGATCGGATTTTAGTGACCGCCGGCGCGCCCGACTGCCCCGCGGCGCTGCAGCGGCAATTGGCCATCGGCGGTAAATTGGTAATTCCGGTTGGAGATGAAGCACAGCAGACGCTCATGGTTCTGGAGCAGACCAGCAAGGGACTCTCCCGCCACGACGTCATTGCCTGCCGCTTTGTGCCGCTCGTGGGCCGGCAAGGTTGGCCGGCGCTCGACCAGCCGCATTAGAACGATAGGTTAACGCCGGTGACGATGATTCCCGGCACCACATGGAGATACCCATGGATTCCAGCCTGCCAGCCAGCGCTATCGAAAGCCCGCCGGCGCTGCGCCTGGAAAGCCCCATTGAGCTGGCCCACGGCGTGGGACCGCGCCGGGCCTGGCAACTGCGTGATTTAGGCGTTGGCACCTGTGCGGACCTGCTGGAATATTTCCCTCGCGATTACGTGGAATTTCACGGCCAGCGAACCATCTCTCAGATTCACCCCATGGAAAATGCCGCCGTGGAAGGAGATATTTTGCAAACCCGCAGCTTTCCCCGGCGACCTCGGCGTTTTGAGGCCCTGCTCGATGATGGTTCCGGCCGATGTCATCTGGTGTGGTTTAACCGGTGGAACATGCAGGACAAAATCCAGCCGGGCACGCGGTTGCGTGCCACTGGAAAGATACAACTCTACAACGGCCGCTACCAAATGGTGCAGCCGCAATATCAACTCATCGGTCCGTCGGCTCCGCAGCCCCTCACCGCCGCGCTGGAACCCGTGTACCCGGCCAATCAGGAACTTTCCAGCGCCGTTATCGCCCGGATCATCCATGCGAATCTCGAGGCACTTCTCGGCCAGGTGGGTGAATGGTTCAGCTCCGCCCAGCTCCACGAGCGTGCACTGCTGACGCGGCGGGATGCCTTTTCAGTTATTCACCGGCCACCATCGCTGGCCCAGGCATACCAGGCCCGCCGCAGCCTGGCCTACCACGAATTTTTCATCCAGCAGACCGCCATCGCCCTTCGCCGCCATCATCACCGAGCCCATCAGACCGCTGCGGCTCTTCGCGTCGATAAAACAGTCGAAGCACGTATCCGGGCCTTGTTACACTTTCCCCTCACCAACGCCCAGAACCGAGTGGTGGCCGAAATTCAGCACGACCTGGCGCAGAGCCGCCCCATGAATCGCCTGCTTCAGGGTGATGTGGGCAGTGGTAAAACGATCATAGCCTTATTTGCGATGCTCTTTGCCGTGGCCTCCGGGGGGCAGGCGGCGTTTATGGCACCCACCGAAATTCTGGCTGAACAGCATTTTGACACGCTGCAGCGTTATCTCTCCGCAAGCCGCGTGCAGATGGCCTTGCTTACCGGTGGACAACCGCCGACGGTGCGGGAATCCACCATCCGCGGCATTGCCGGCGGCTCCATCGGTATTACCGTTGCCACCCACGCCCTGCTCAGCGATGCGGTTCAGTTCAAGAATCTGCGGGTGCTGGTGGTGGATGAGCAGCATAAATTCGGGGTGCGGCAACGAGCCCTTATTCGTTCCAGACATCCTGGTGTGCATACGTTGGTCATGACCGCCACTCCTATTCCCCGGACTCTGGCCATGACACTTTTTGGAGATCTCGACAGTTCCGTGATCGATGAAATGCCACCGGGTAGACAACCCATTGGCACCCGCATGGTTGCCGAAAATCAGCGCCAGAAGGCGTACCAATTCGTGGCCGACCAGCTTAAGGCGGGGCGGCAGGCGTATGTTGTGTTGCCGGCCATTGACGAAAATGTGCGTGAATTGGCCAACGCCATCCAATGCCGCGATGAACTCGCCGCGGGTGTCCTGAAGGATTTTCGTATCGGCCTGGTTCATGGGCGTATGGCCAGGGAACAGCGGCAGCAGGTCATGGAATCTTTTCGCCAACACCAAATCGACGTCTTGGTGGCCACCACGGTTATTGAAGTCGGGGTGGATGTGCCCAATGCCTGCGTCATGGTTATTGAACATGCCCAGCAATTTGGGCTTTCACAACTGCACCAATTGCGGGGGCGGGTG
>JABEVA010000378.1 GCA_013044065.1 Phycisphaerae bacterium | reverse complement strand
TGGCGCGGCCGGCCAAATTACTGATGATGGCCCAGTCTTTGATTTCAGTGGCGATTGTGGCGTTGGTGGCGGCCCGGGCGGTCAATATCATTTAGGCGGACGATGTGCCCATGTTGGTCTGCCGCGGGTTGTCGTCGCCAGCGTACGCTATTAGAATCTGCGGAATGGTGCAGGTGGAGGATGATACCTTATTTTGCAGTACCGTGAGCGGTAGTTGATTTGGTTTTACCTTGTTAAAGTTCCGTCGGTGCGGAAGGAGTAAAGGGTTTTGGTGGATGCGCCTGACAGCCGTGCTCAAAGTATTCCTAAGGATTCACACCAGGCAGCGCCGCCGGGATTGAGCGGAGGCGTTTTGGGGGTTATCTCCTCGAGCCCTGATATCCACCCTGCGCAGCAGCCCGATTCGGACCTGCTGGGAAAGGTGATCCCATCCAAAGACTCGCGCGGGCTGCTCGACCGCAGCGGGTTGTTTCTATGTCTGCTGGCGGCGTTCATAGGGGTTCTGGGCGAGGGGGCGGCGTGGTCGCTTTTCAAGCTCATCGGGCTATTTACAAATCTGTCTTTCCGCGGGCAATTTTCTTTTGCCTTTTACGCGCCTACCACGGCGCATGTGGGTTGGTGGGTGTTGCTGATTCCGGCTGCGGGTGGAATTGTGGTGGGCCTGATGGCCCGGTACGGTTCGGAGATGATTCGCGGACACGGAATACCGGAAGCGATGGCCAGCGCTCTGTTCCACGACAGTAAAATCCCCGCACGAGTGGCCGTGCTCAAGCCGCTGTCGGCGGCGGTGAGCATTGGCACGGGCTGTCCTTTCGGAGCGGAAGGGCCAATTATTGCAACCGGTGCGGCGCTGGGCTCTATTGTGGGGCAGATTATCACCGTTACTAAAGAAAGGCGCCGGGTGTTGCTTGCGGCGGGTGCGGCGGCCGGGATGTCGGCGACGTTTGGCGCGCCGCTGGCGTCCATTTTAATGGCGCTGGAACTGCTGCTGTTTGAATTCCAGCCGATATCTATATTGGCGGTGGCGATCGCCAGCGGCGTTGCCGCCGGGTTGCGGATTGCGGTTACAGGCACCACCCCGATCTTCGCCATGCCGGCGTTACCGGTGCCCACGCTGGAACCATTGACTATTTACGCGGCAATCGGCGTGATGTGCGGGCTGCTAGCGGTGCTGCTTACACATGGTCTGTATTTTGTGGAGAGGCTGTTCAAAAAATACAGCCATGTGCATTGGATGTGGTGGCCGGCGATGGGAGGGGTTGTGGTGGGCGTGTGCGGGCTGATTTTTAACCCGTCGATGGGCGTGGGGTATGTGAACATCCGGCATATCCTAGGAGGTAAGGGGGGACTTGAATTTGCGGGGCTGCTCCTGTTGACGCGCATGGTGTCATGGACGGTAGCGCTGGGCAGCGGCACATCGGGTAGTACGATGGCTCCACTGTTTAATATTGGCAGCGCGCTGGGCGCGGTGGTGGCGATCACCATTCTGCATTTGATTCCCCATGCGGATGTGAACGTGCGGGCGGCGGCCCTGGTGGGCATGGCGGCGCTATTTTGCGGTGCCACGTGGACGCCGCTAACCTCCATTGTTTTCGCCTTTGAAACCACGTTGCGGCCCAACGGCCTGGCCCCCATCGTCGCCGGGTGTACTACATCATTTCTGGTTTCCTGCGCGCTCATGCGCAGCAATTTATTGACGGAGAAATTTGCGCGCAGCGGTGGTCGGGCGTTATTTCGTCCACAGGCCGATTTTATGGACAGCGTACTGGTGAAAGAGGCGTTTACCCCCGATCCATTTTGCCTAGGCGGTGATGAAACCTGCGACTCGGCCCGTAAAAAGGTGGCGACCGACGAAAAATACATGCCCTATGATGGATTTCCAATTATTGACGAGCACCAACACCTGCTGGGCGTACTGACCACCCATGATTTGTTGAATCCAGAAACTCCGCCCGAGACAAGGCTTTCCGCGATGATCCGTCGTCCGCCGGTAGTGATTTATTCAGATTGCTCGCTGCGCCGGGCGGACCAGATGATGGTGCGCCATGCGGTCGGACGTCTGGTGGTGATGGACCGCGACGCGCCTTCCAAAATACTGGGTATTATTACCCGCGATGATTTGCTCACAGCACATCGGCAGCGCAGTTGACCCAGCATACCGTTTTCCTTCTGGCATTTTTCACCAAGAGTCGCTAAGTTACCTCGCGGGTTGCACCGTGGCACCAGCGGCGGAATAAAGACATGAAGTGGCCATTCCAGAACCGTGTTTTGAAAGTGTTTTACGCTTGGCGGCTGCGCGCTTTGCAGCAATTGGCTAAATGGGGCGTGCGCGAGCAGACCCTGCTGGTGATGTTGGCCTTTATCATCGGCTTAGCCACCGGTGCAGCCACGTGGCTGTTTAAGGAATGTGTGGAATTTTTCCATCACTATTTATTTGTGCCGCTGGCGGTTCGTTCCGGTGCCACCACACACTGGCCAAGCTACGTTTTTCTACCGTTGCCCTTGATGGTCGGGGGCCTGTTGTTGGTGCTGTGGCGCAAGCTCTGGAGCCGTGATAAATCGCCGGTGCATGGCTTGGCCGGCGTGTTGCTTTCCTTAACGCGGGAGTCCGGCCAACTCAATCCGTCGCTGGGTGCGGAAACCATCATTGCCAGTAGTCTTACCATCGGTTCCGGCGGCTCGGCCGGTCCGGAAGCCCCCATTGCCATCATCGGATCATCCATCGGCTCGCTGGTCGGCAATAGCGTGGGTATTTCGCGACGCAACTTACCGGTGTTGATCGGATGCGGTGCCGCAGGCGGAATCAGTGCCGTATTCGGGGCTCCGATCGCAGGTGTGCTTTTTGCGGTGGAAGCTATGCTGCGCGATTTTTCCATCCGCACACTTACCCCGGTGGTAATCAGTTCGGTGATCTCCACCACCATGTACAACGCCATTGTCGGCTCCACCCAAACCAGCGGCCTGTTCCAAATGCCGCTCAATACCGGCAACCTGGCCTTTAACTTTCCGGAGTTGCCCTGGTATTTGTTTTTAGGGGTCGTGTGTGGGATGCTGGCGGTAGTCTTTACGCAGACCATGACCTGGGTGGAAGCTCTCGCCCAGCGGCGCAACGCACACCTCAGAACATTTTTTTACCCCATGCTGGGAGCGGGCCTCGCCGGCGTGTGCGGCGTTGTCGTGCTGGCGCTCTTTCGCGATAATCCGTTCATGGCCCATCGGTTTGCCCAGGGCTACGTGCCGATCTTTTCGGATGGCTATCCAACCATTCGTCGAGCCATTGATCCGAACTGGTATAACGGCCTCCACCACTTTAACGGACATAGCGTGCGCATCGGGCTGGAATTTCTGCTGGTGATATGCCTGCTGAAAATAGTAGCCACATCGTTGACGCTTGGCTCCGGCGGTTCCGGCGGCATCATCGCCCCGGTTCTGCTTATCGGAGCGGCCGGTGGAGGAGCGCTGGGCATTGTCCTGCACACGTACAATCCGCAAATTGAGCCGGCTACGTATGCTCTGGTCGGCATGGGTTCGGTTTTGGCCGCGACTATTCAAGCTCCGCTCACGGCCATCATCCTGCTTTTTGAGCTCACCCGGAATTATGCCATCATGTTGCCGATCATGCTTTCGGCCGTTACCGCCACGGTCATTCAACAGGTTTTCATCGGCGAAAGCCTGTACACGCTGCCGCTGAAAAAATTGGGCGTAAAACTGGGGGCGGCGGTGGGCCTCAGCGCGCTGCAACGAGTGAGTCTGGATCAAATACCATTAATTACCTCCACCGTGGCCCGTCCCGACGAGCCTCTATCCGCTATTTTGCAGCGCAGTGCGGAAGCTCCGGTCAGCGACTTTGTGGTGCAGGATCACAAGGGTAATTACCTCGGCATGTTAACCCTTGACGATCTCAAGCCCATTATGCTTGAGCCGGAAGCGGCTCCGTTGCTGCTGGTGGGTGAAGTGCTGCGCACGGATGTGCCGCCGCTGAAAATTACCGACACCATCGCGTCGGCGGTGGAGGCGTTTGCCCGCCATGACATATCTCACCTGGCGGTGCTGGCAGCGTCTCAAACCGGCGGCGCACCCCCGGCCATTTTGGGGTTGCTCTCGCGGTCGGACCTGATGCGGCGATACTATCAGGAAATAAGCACCACCTAAGCTGCAGGACAGGCAGATCAAGTCATTGGCCCAAGGCTATCGCAACAGTACCCAAAATTATAGGACTTTAAGCGGAGGCCACGCGGAAAGTACCTGCACCTGAAAAAAACCGATTTCCGCAGACCCGATAAAAGAAATTCATGTTTCCGCGTCCGAGAACCGATTCAATCAGTGCAGGCCAACGGCCGCGCCGGAGCACCAAGCGAAGCCCGCAGGCACCGCCATGACCAAAGGTGTACTGCACGCGAAAAGCTCCCGCCAGTAGTGGGTTTAGTGTTGTCGCTGGGCACTTGCAAACCGACCTGAAAAGCCGGGTGGGTGTTGCCATAAGATGAAAAGGAAGCAGTTATGTTGGCATTGAGTCGTACTGAAGGTCAAAGCATTATCATCGATGGCATCATCGAGGTAAAGGTGGTTAAGTGGTCGCGCAATTCCGTGCGTCTGGCGATTCAGGCCCCGCGGGAGGTTTCTGTCGATCGTGATGAGATCTGGAAGCGTATCCATCCCGGCGAGAAGTCCCCCATGGAAAAAGCTGACCTGCGTTACGGCCATGGGTCCGACGCCGCTTCAACGGACCACCCCAATTGCGAATCTCCCCGGCCATCGGCGCACATGGAGGTGCCGCAGGTACATGGTCTGGTTCGCCACCCACCAGCCGCCACCGGCAGCAACGGCCATAACGGCACGCTCAAAGCAGCCCTGTAGCCATGCTGGAGATGGCCTCAACGACAAAGCGGCTATAATAAGAGGCCACGCGGGTGGCGCGAAAACCTGTCAGAGAGCCGCAATCAATCATGGTCGCGGCTCTGCCCCAGGTTTGAAGGTAATATCTGGCAACATGGCCGTTGACAGATGATGTAAAAAAATGAGTGGCCGATGGGCACGAGAACATGGTTGTTCATTGCGATGGTTGGCGCTCTGGCGGTTTGGCCGCTGTGGCCGGGCGGAACTTCCCGCGCCGAATCTTGGCCGAGACCGCATCCGTCAGCCTCTGCCAAAGCCTTTTCCTCCGATGACCATGGCACAGGCGACACCAGCTATACCGCAGTTAAGGTCGTTCCACCACCCAGAACGCCGCGTCTAAGCCGCAAGCAAACCATTGCCCTGGCGTGGCAAATTGCGCTGGCGGCTCATGATTTTTCGCCGGGAATATTGGACGGTGACTTCGGGCCTAATTCCTTGCTGGCCCTGCGGGAATATGCCGCAGCGCGGTTTCCGGGAATCAATCCTCTCAATCCGCACGATCCGCGGGTGTTTGACGCCTTGGGAGTGGATGTGCAGCACGTCACCGCCACCTATACCATTTCATCCACCGATGCGCAGGCGGTCGGGCATGAACACTATCACTGGAGAGCCATGGCCGCAGCGAATCGCATGCCCTATGGATCGCTGGCAGGCTGTATCTGCGAAAAGTTTCATTGCACCCGGCGGCTCTTGCGAAAACTAAATCCAGGAATTCGGCTCAGCACGCTGCAAATGGGCCAAACTATAAATGTGCCCAACATCCGGCCATTTCCACAGACGGATGCGGACTTTGGCGTTTCCGGCGGACTCTCGGCGGTGATAGCCGCAGACAAAGCCGATTTGCCGCACCCACACGTGGCGTATCTGGTCATCAACATCCGGCAGAAAGTGATTCGGGCCTACAACGCGCACAAAAAGCAAGTAGCTTTATTTCATTGTTCAATTCCGGCGCTTAACGACGACATGCCCACGCGCAACGCGTATATCAAGGATATCGCGTTGAATCCCAACTATACGTTCTTTCCATCCGTTTTTAAAAGTGTCCATAACATTCATCACCCACTGCTCATTCCGCCTGGTCCGCGCAACCCTGTGGGTGTAGTCTGGATGGGGCTAAACATTCCCAATGTGGGTATGCACGGCAATCCGCAGCCGCAGTATATCGGTTTGACGGGTTCGCACGGCTGTTTTCGCATGACCAACTGGGATGCCGTTAATTTGCTCACCTTGGTGCATATCGGGTTACCGGTCTTTTTTGTGAACTCACCCGTACCCATTCAAGGCGGGCCACCCGGCCCGGCGGTCGCCAGCCAACCCGACGACCGCTCCGCTTCTTCCTCAATCTCTACTCCCGTGCAGGCTGGTTATTGAACGGATGGTTGACGTTAGCAGTTAGTTAGGTATTATAATGGCCGAGTTGCCGCAGTTGTCGTGGCGATATAACCTTGGGCTTTTTGCATAGCGAGATTTCCATGACCAAAGAAACCGCAGTTCCATCCGCCCGCGATCAAGCCTTGGAGCGAGCCTTGTCGCAGATTGAAAAGGCCTATGGCAAGGGTGCCATCATGACGCTGGATGGCGTAACCAATCCTCTGGCGATTGCCGGTATTTCCACCGGCTCGCTGGGGTTGGACATTGCACTGGGTGGCAAGGGCATACCACGCGGCCGCATTGTGGAAGTATTCGGGCCGGAATCATCCGGTAAGACCACGTTGTGCCTGCACGTCATCGGACAGGCCCAAAAAATTGGTGGCGTGGCCGCATTTGTGGATGCCGAACATGCCTTGGACCCCACCTGGGCCAAGCGTCTTGGGGTGAGCCTGCAAAATCTGCTGGTCAGTCAGCCCGACACCGGTGAACAGGCTCTGGAAATTGTGGAAATGCTGGTACGCAGCAATGCGGTGGATGTCGTGGTGATAGACTCCGTTGCCGCCCTTATTCCCAAAGCCGAAATTGAAGGTGACATGGGCGATGCTTCCATGGGTATGCAGGCCCGACTGATGAGTCAGGCCATGCGCAAGCTCACCGGTGCGGTGTCCAAAAGTAAAACCCTGGTGATCTTCATCAACCAGATTCGTGATAAAATCGGCGTCATGTTTGGCAACCCGGAAACGACCACCGGCGGTCGCGCCTTGAAATTTTACAGCTCCGTGCGCATCGATATTCGCCGTATCAACACCATTAAGGAGGGAGAAATTGCCATTGGCAATCACGTGCGAGCCAAAGTGGTGAAAAATAAAATTGCCCCGCCCTTCCGCGAAGCCGAGTTTGATATCCTTTTTGACAGCGGCATCAGCTATGAAGGTGAACTCCTGGATATGGCCGTTACGGACTCTGTGGTCGACAAAAGTGGTGCCTGGTTCAGCTTTGGGGCGCTCCGGCTGGGACAGGGGCGTGAACAAAGCCGTCTGTTTCTCAAGGAAAATCCGGATGTGGCCCACGAGATACGGGAGAAAGTGCTGGCCCGCCGCATTGTGGTAGTCGATGAAAAGAGCGCGCCCAACGCCGCCGGTACCTCGGAAAAAAACGGCGACAAATCCGCCGCCAAGGCGGACGGCAAAGAACCCGGCCGCCCGCCGATGCGCGAACCAGCGACGGCGAAAAAGACCTAAAAATCACCGGCCAGAGCCTGCCGGTCGTTCCACCCGCCTACTGCCCTACCAACCATGGGCAAAATATCGCCGGATTAGATAACGATACTGCTCTGGTACATTTCCTATCCGCTGCTCGGCCTTTGAATTTTCCAAAGCGGCAGCGAAATTACCCGAACCACGGGCATTCACTGCGTGCAAAACAGTTACGTCGCCGCTGGTGCTGGAAGAAAGGCCCGTTTCCGGCTCAGGGGAAATGGGCGGGGCGTGCGGCGTGATGCCGGATGAATTCTCCCCAGCCGCACCGGTCGAACCAGGCCGCGACGAATTGGTGAAACCCGGCTTGGTGGAACGTACGGGTTGCGTGTGCGTTGGGCCAGCCAGCCCCAGTCGAGCTTGCAGCATTTTACGCGTTTGCTCCAGTGCCGTTGAGAATGCCGCCGCACTGCTGCCGCTGGCCGCGACGGCCAGCTTTTGCAGCCCAGCGAGCAGTTTAGGGTCATGAAGAACTTTTTTTTCCGCCCGACGAATCGTGGCGGCCAGATGCCGCTTTTGGCGCTCCGTGAGACGGGAAAAGTCCTGCAGCCCCTGACTGCCCGCGCTGGTACCCACCGCACCCGCAGCCATTTTGCGATAAGTGGAATTGCTCAGCAGTTCATGCTCAGCAGCCGCGGCCGCACGGCTTTGGCCGCCATGGCGGCCCGTGGACGATCCGGAATGGCTGGCGGCATTGCCGGATGGTGAAGGCTTAGAATTTCTCCGGCGCGGACCGGTTAGGCTTTGCACCCGGTTCGGAGTAACGTGGCCGGATCGTATCTTGCCTCCGGGAGACAACGGTTGGGCCGGCCGCAGAACTGGGCCTGCGGCCCGCATGTCGGCTGACACCTGCCAAGGTCTGGCCGTCGGCGGCCCCAAGAGTAAAATCAGGCCAATCCCAAGCCCTGCCACCCCGGTAGCCGCCGCCACCATGCGCTTCCGCCGAAGATCAAAAGGCGCGGGGCACCTCACACTGGGAATCATGCGCAAGGCGCGTTGTTGAACCATCTGGCGGAAAAGGCATTCCACCGGATCGACGGCACTCGCGCCACCCACCGCGGTCAGCAACACGCCGTCGGCACCGTTGCCAACATCCACCATCCAGGCCGTCTCGCCGACCGACTTGATGGACATACCCCACACCACCAGTCCCGCGCAAACTCCCGCCACGGTGACCACCAAGGCCCACGGCGGCAGTAGCAGCCACGCCAGCAGACCAATCATCGCCGCGATGATGGCCGTTAGATTCGCACGTTTGAGCCGGGACAGACGTTTCATGCCCAGAGCCAGGCCGGCCAACGACAACGTTACCAGCAGCACCGCGACCAACGGACGACTCAACCAGCAGCCACGGGCCAACAGCATCACCAGGATGACCAGCGCGGCCACGCCCAGTGTGGGCAAGAGGCCATCGGCCAATTCTCCCCAAAAAATACTCCGCCGACAGCGCTGCATAAACGCCACCAATTCCGGCGGGATGTCTGGTCGTGCGGCAAGATGGCGCTGCGTATACATCGCTTGGATTATCCGTGCCAGTGAATCCATACCCATTGGCCGTTGGCCTGATTTTTCGCCTGCACCCAAACCCCTTTGGCCAAATAGCGCAAACGCACCACGTAGTAACTCAAGCCAACCTGGGCCATCGAGCGCCCGGTCTCGGCGGCCACAGCCTGATAAAGTTCCCGCCGCAGCGCATTGTCCTGGCTTACAAACCGGGCCTGCCGGGCGGAAAGATGTGCCCGCGGCACCATGTATCCCGTATGGGCCTCGCCGACCAGATGCCGGTCAAGCAAAGCCCGCACCTTGGGGTAGTCGGCCCGCAGTTGCCTGAGTATCGCCGATTTACCCACGGAGGGATTGGCATCGGCAAAGATGACCGGATTCAGCCCATGCGCCCGCAACAGCGAGGAACTCGGGCCGCCCGTGGATGTCGTGGTCGGTTGCGTAGTCGGGGGAATATCCACCACCGGAATCGTGGGATTGGCCGATAGACCATCCGCTTTGCCTGGAGCATGCCCGGCAATGTATTGCATATCATCGCGGGCATTTTTGACCACCAGAGTCAAAGTACCGCTGAGGTTTACATCCACCACCATCGGTTTGGGTTGATGAATGACCACATCACTATGGGTACGAATACAACCTGCCAACCCCAAGGTCAGCACACAAACCGCTCCGGCGGACGGAATTGAAAATCGCAGCATAAAGCACGCTCCCGGTTCAAAAGCAACCAACCCCTTCCAGTGTACCTAAAACCACCGGCTACTGGCAACGCGCCGCATCCATCCCGCAGATCCCTTACCATCACAAGCCACACCACGGCATCCTTGAACACCACCAGTCAGTGCCGGAAATTGAGTTTCGACCTGCCCGCGCCGACCCTTGAGGCTTTTCAGCCATGAGCGGCCATGTTACCGTGTTAGGAGCATGGCGCGGCTGGTGGCACGCGGCTGGAAGAGCCAGTAGAGATCCTGGGCCATGGTGATTGGAAGCGGCCGCCGGGAAAACGGCATTGTACGGAGTGTTTAATGAAAACCGGGTTGGCTCTGCTGGGTTGCGGGACTGTGGGCACCGCCGTGGCGGAAATGCTGCTGGCGGAAAAAGAACTTCTCCAAGAACGCTCCGGCCAGTCTCTGGAACTCAAACACATCCTCGTGCGCAACCGCCGGCGGAAACGCGCGGTGAAGGTGCCGTCCCGACTCTGGACCACCAACCCTTCCGATATCTGGGCGGATCCAACCGTGGATGTGGTGGTGGAATTGATCGGTGGATTGGAGCCGGCTCGCACGCTGGCTTTAGCGGCGCTGCGGGCGGGTAAACATCTGGTAACGGCCAATAAACATCTCTTGGCGGTGCATGGCGCGGAACTCTTCGCCGCGGCGATGAAGGCCCGTCGCGCCGTCTGTTTTGAAGCCTCCTGTGGTGGTGCCATTCCCATCATCATGGCCTTGACGCGCGGCCTGGTGGCCAACGATATTCAGCGGGTCATCGGTATTGTCAACGGAACCTGCAATTACATTCTCACGGAAATGTCCGCCTCCCAGCGCACCTACGCCGATGCCCTCGCCGAGGCTCAGGCGGCCGGCTATGCGGAAGCGGATCCCACGCTGGATGTCAACGGTACCGACAGCGCTCACAAACTCGCCATACTGGCGGCATTGGCCTTCGGGGCGAAGGTTTCCTTTTCACACATTGAAGTTAGTGGAATTCATGGCCTGCAGGACCAGGATCTCAAGTATGGCCGGGAACTGGGCTACGTGTGCAAGCTGCTGGCAATTGCCGAAAAATCAGATCATGGGATCTCGCTGCGCGTTCACCCCACCTTTCTGGATCAAAAGCAGCTTCTGGCGAATGTCAATGGAGCCTTCAACGCCATCAGCGTTTCCGGCCACGCCGCCGGTCAAACCATTTATTATGGCCGGGGTGCCGGGCCGCGCCCCACGGCCAGTGCGGTCATCGCCGATATTGTCGAGGCCTCCATGGGCACCGCGGCCATGGTTTTTGCGGGCCTGCCCCTGCTGACCCGTCGCAAATCGATGCCCATCGTTCCCACCCGCGACATTCTATCCCGCAATTACCTGCGAATGACGGCTCTGGATGTACCGGGTGTCATGCACCACATCACCGGCATTCTGGGCCAACAAGGAATCAGCATTGCGGCTGTGGTGCAGCATGAATCCAGTGTCGGCCAGTACGTGCCACTGGTGGTCATCACCCACGAGGCCCGCGACGGGGCGGTCACCGATGCCGTGAAAAAAATCGACCGGCTTCGGTGTATCCGCGGACACACCGTACGCATCCGCATCATGGAACCGTAAGAATTGAATGCCACACCATGCTCTCTAGACTCTCTCAAGGATGCAAACATGACCATGAAATATGCCATTGTCATACCCGATGGTGCCGCTGACAGCCCGCTGGCGGAACTCGGCGATCAAACCCCGTTACAGGTGTCCCGCAAACCCAATATGGATGAGGTAGCGCGCATGGGCCGCATCGGCACCGTGCGTACCACGCCCCCGGGTTATGCCGCCGGCAGCGATATATGCACTTTGTGTCTGCTGGGTTACAACCCCGCCGAGTATCATCCTGGCCGGGCTCCGCTGGAAGCGGCGGCCATGGGGCTTGCCCTTGGCCCGCAAGACTGGGTCTTTCGCTGCAACCTCGTCACCCTCATCGAACAGGTGATGATCGATCATTCCGCAGGCCACATTCCCGATAAAGAAGCCCGCGTGCTCCTTGAGGCGGTGCGTCAGGAAGCCATGGCTCTGGTGCCGGCGATGCCGGTGGAATTTTTCCCCGGCGTAAGCTACCGCAATCTCATGGTCTATCACGGCGGAGATTTTTCCCGCCTCCACAGCACCCCTCCGCACGATATTCCAGAACAACCGGTACGCGATCACCAACCCCGCGGTGCTGGTGCGGCCGATATACTCAAAATCATGGAAGCCGGCCATCGCGCCCTGACCCAACATGAAGTCAACCTCGTGCGCCGCCAACTCGGCGAAAACCCCGCCACAGACATCTGGCTCTGGGGCCAGGGACACGCGGCCAATATCCCCTCGTTTAAGGCTAGGTTCGGCAAAACCGGGGCGATGATCACCGCGGTGGATCTGCTTCGTGGAATTGCCAACCTCATCGGATGGCAAAACATTGCGGTACCCGGCATTACCAGCTATCACGACACCGATTACGCCGCCCAGGGCAGCTATGCCTGCCAGGCCTTGGACCACTACGATCTGGTCTGCTGTCACGTGGAAGCTCCGGATGAAGCCAGCCATCAAGGGGACTTCGCCACCAAAATCGCCGCCATCGAAGCCATCGATAAATATGTGGTCGGGCCTTTGCTGGAAAAGTTATCCCGGATGCCGCAATGGCGGCTGCTCATCATGCCCGACCATGCCACACAATGCGCCACCCGCAAACACCATGATGCCCCGGTGCCGTTTGCCATGGCCGGCACCCAGCGCAAATCCGCCATCGCCCGGCCCTATACCGAAGCCGCCGCCATACAAAGCGATCTGCATATTGACCATGGCTATGACCTGATGGATTATCTTTTAGCTGGTGCGGACCGTTGATCCGGCCACCGACCCCAAGACCGGGATCGGGCATCAATCAAGACTCGCCGCCGCGTTTGCCGACAACCAGAAAAATCGCTTCTACAAGGAGTCCTCGTGAAACCTGTTAAAAAAGCCGTTATCACCGCCGCTGGCCGTGGTACGCGCCAATACCCCGCCACCTCGGTCATGCAAAAGGAAATGCTGCCGCTGGTCGACCGCGACGGCCTGACCAAGCCCGTTATTCAAATTATCGCCGAAGAAGCCCTCGATGCCGGTGTGGAACAAATCTGTATTGTGGTTTCACCAGGCGACGAACATCAATTCCGTCAGTATTTCCGGGCCATGGAAAAAGATCTGCTGCCCGCCTTTGTCGGAAAAGAATGGGCGATCCAGGAATCCGCCAAACTCGGCCGCATGCAGGCGGCCATGCACTTTGCGGTACAGGAAAGCCCGCAGGGGTACGGCCACGCGGTATATCAGGCGGCGCAATTTGTCGGCGACGATCCTTTTTTACTGCTGCTGGGCGATCATATTTACATCAGCGGCGAACCGGAACGCTGTGCCCAGCAGTTGATTCACGCCTATCAGCGCGCCGGCAGCCAGGCGGTTTCCGCCGTCAAAGCCACTCCCGCCGGTCTGCTGCATCTCTTTGGTGCCATGCGCGGCGCACCGCTCAACGACGGTTCGCGCTTGTACCAAGTGGAATTGATCCAGGAAAAACCGTCCGTGGATTTTGCCCGGCAAAATCTGGTCACGCCAGGGTTGCCGCCAAACCAATACCTGTGCCACTTCGGCATGCATGTGTTTCCGCCCCGGATCATGGAAATTCTCGGTCGAAACATTCGCAACAATCTTCGTGAAAATAATGAAATTCAGCTTACCAGCGCCCAGGAAATGCTTCGTCAAGAAAGCTCTGATTATACGTGCTTTGAGGTTCTCGGCGAACGCTACGACACCGGTATCCCATTTGGCCTGATGGAAACCCAGATTGCTCTGGCCTTGGCCGGCGTGCATCGCCAGCAGATCGTGGAAAGTCTGGCCCGACTGCTCACCCAGCAGTTGGCCAGCGTTAAAAAGCAGTGAAAGCCACCCTAGGTTTAAATCCCAAGAGCATTGTTGGGATGACCCCGACCGCATATCGCCACGGCGGAAAGATGCCATAAGCCCCTGATACCGGTGGTTTCCGGACGTAACGAACCCGCTCGCATCACCCCGATTTCCAGCAAACACGGGAAGAGGCAATCCTGGCCCGCGGCCTGTTGATCCTTGACGCAGGCGTGCCGGGCACGGAACATAAGCGAGGAGATTTTACCAATGACGGATATTTTAGCCCTGCTTAAGGATAGCGAATCGTTTCGGGTTGAGCGTACGGAATCACTCAATGACACGGATAAATTCTGCAAGGCGATCTGCGCCTTCGCCAATGATATGCCTGGGTCCGGCCAGCCGGGCTACCTTTTTGTTGGTGCAAACAAGAAAGGAATTCCCACCGGGGCAAAGATAGATGAGAGGCTGCTGGAAAGCCTGGCGAGCCATCGCAACAATGGCCAGATACTGCCCGTGCCGGATATTCACGTTTTCAGGGCGATTTATGAGAGGAACGAGATTGCGGTGGTGGAGGTTCAGCCGTCAGAAATGCCGCCCGTGCGGTACAAACAGACGGTCTACATTCGCACGGGCCCGTCGGTGAGCGTGGCGACGGTGGAGCAGGAGCGGCGTTTAGAAGAGCGCCGCGTTGACCGAGCCCGAACCTGGGATATGCGGGCCTGCACGGATGCTTCGCTCGACGACTTATCCCTTGAGCTTTTCAAGGTGACATACCTTCCGCAGGCCGTATCCCGCGAAGTGCTTGAGGAAAATGGCCGGGAGATTGCCGCGCAGCTTGGTTCCCTCCGCTTTTACCACAATAAATTCAAGGCTCCGACCAATGCCGCAGTGGTGGTGTTCGGAAAGGATCCCCTCGCCTTTTTTTTCCGGGGCCTACGTGCAGTACGTGTGTTATGACGGCCGGACCCAGGCGGCACCGGTGCTTAGGGAACGAAGGCTTTCTGGCGACCCGCTAAATGGGATGCGCGATCTCGACCGCCTCGCCAAAGAGATTGCGAAATACCGGCCCGTGCGCCGGTCCGATCTCGCGGATGACTCGGTTGCGGATTACCCTGACGTGGCCCTTCACGAGCTGTTCATCAACGCGATCGTGCATCGCAATTACGATGAATCAACAACGCCCGTGGCGATCAATCATTATTCCGACCATATCGAAATACAGAATCCCGGTTCCCTTTACGGCGACCTTACCAGAGATCAATTCCCCAAAGGAACCGCCTACCGTAACCCCGTGCTGGCGGAAGCGGCCAGAACGCTCGGTTTCGCCAACCGGTTTGGCCGGGGCATTGCTTTGGCGCAAGAATTGCTCGCCAAAAATGCCAGCCCGCAGTTAGAATACGTCATTGGCGACAATCATTTCGCGATGATCGTCAGGAGACGCCCATGAAAGCAATCGCTTTTTTCAACAACAAAGGCGGCGTCGGCAAGACGTCAATGGTGTATCATCTCTCTTGGATGTTCCACGATTTGGGGCAGCGGGTGTTGGCGGTCGATTTGGATCCGCAGTCTAACCTCACCAGCATTTTCCTCGACGATTCGGTCTTGGAAACCCTTTGGCCGGAGGGGAAGCATCCCAGGACGATACTCGGTGCGGTGGACCCGCTTATCGAAAGCCTTGGAGACATTCAGCCGGTCAAACCGATTGAAATCGCACCGGACCTGTCCATCGTTGCCGGAGACTTGGGGCTCAGCGCCTTCGAGGATCGCCTGTCGGACGCATGGGGCAAGTGCCTTGACGATAAACCTGCGATTGCGGGCGATGGTTTTCGGGTTACGACGGCGTTTCATCGGGTGATGAAGAACGCGGCCGAAGATTGCGGCGGCGACATCGTGCTCATTGATGTCGGCCCCAACATCGGTGCGATGAATCGCGCCGCATTGGTCGCCGCCGATTTTGTGGTGATTCCGCTCGGGGCTGACCTGTTCTCGCTGCAGGGCCTGCGTAACCTGGGACCTACGCTGCGCGATTGGCGTAAAGGCTGGCAGATTCGCACACAAAGCTCGCGGATACCCAGGGATCTCCCGCTGCCATCGGGCAACATGCAACCACTCGGCTACGTATTGCTCAACCCTTCCGTGCGCGAAAATCGGCCGGTGAAGTCCTACCTGCGGTGGGCCAATCGAATTCCGGAAACGTATGCCAAGGAAGTTCTCGCCCAGCCGGCACAGGCCCAGTCCACCGCGGATGATGCGAATCAACTCACCATGCTCAAACACTTCAAAAGCCTTATGCCGATGGCCCAGGATGCCCGCAAGCCCATGTTCCACCTCGCCGCGGCGGACGGTGCAATCGGTGGACACGCCGGCGCTGTGCAGGACTGTCGAAAGCAATTCGAAGCGCTGGCAAACAAAATCCTGGAGCAAATCGATGTCACAGAACATGACGGCTTGCAGGACCACGCGGCTTAACCGCCGGTTACTGCGCGCCGGTTAACATTTCCCCCAGCGCCCGGTAGTCGGTTTTGCCGGTGCCTAAAACGGGAATTTGTTCAACCTGCCGCACGATGCGTATGTTGTGCAATCCCGAAAGCCCGGCCCGGCCAATCACCTGATTCACCTGCGCCCGGTCCAAGGGGCGAATGGTGCACAAAACTAACTCGGGATGGTTTTCATCGGGCGTGGGCAGTACTGCCAGACACGGGCCTTTGTCGTCAGATCGGCCATACGCGCCAATCAGCACCTCTTCAATTGCCGGCAATGAAACCATTTCTCCGCCGATTTTGACAAATCGTTTCAGCCTTCCCATAAACGTCAAGCGCCCTTGGGCATCGGCCTGGACCAAATCGCCGGTGCGGTACCAGGTATGGCCATTCCATGTTTCAAACGGCGACGGACCATCATAATGCAGATAGCCGCCGAAAATGCTTGGCCCGCGAACCAACAACATGCCGGTTTCATCCGGCCCAACCACCTGGCCGGTATCCGGGTGGACCACCGCGACGGTTACGGAGGGCAGCGGCTTACCGATGGTGCCCGGCCGTAGATCATCTTCCCGCACCACCGCCACAAAGGGCGAACACTCCGTAATGCCATAACCTTCCAGAACCACCGCACCTGGACAGCTTATCTTGAGGGCTTCCCGCAGTTCCTGCGGGCATTTCTCCGCCCCGGTCACACACAGACGAACACTATTTAAATCGCAGCCCGCGCAGCGCACAATATTGGCAACAAAGGTGGGGGTTGCCAATAAAATAGTTACCCGATAGGCCGGGATAATTTTGGCTAGCGCCGCCCCTTCATTCGGATTCGGATAATGCACCACCTTCACGCCAGCCAACATCGGTAAAAGCATCGTCGCGGTGAGGCCAAAGGAATGAAAGGGCGGCAACATGCCCAAAAAGCGATCGCCTTCCCATATCCTGAAACTCTCCAACGCGTCGCGGATGTTGGTTAATAAATTGGTATGGGTTAGTGGCACAGCCTTGGGCAAAGACTCCGATCCGCTGGTGAAAAGCACCACCGCGTTGGGCATGGGCGTGCAGCGGCGCAGCGTCCGCCACGAAAACCGCGCCCGAGCCGCGGCTGCAAGTTTTTCCCATACGCTCATGGCAGCGGCCAACTTCTCCAAAGGCACCAGACGGCTTTGCAGCGCGGTCAAATCAATACCCTGTGCCGACAGCCGCCGCACCAGCGCCTCGGCAGTCAATACCTTCTGAACTTCTAGCAGGTCCAGGCCATGTCGTACGTTGCGCTGGCCGGCGGTCCAGTTCACCATCACCGGCGTTTTACCGGCAAAAAGAACCGCTAGAAAGGTAATGTCCGCCGCTACCGAAGCCGGCAACAAAATGCCCACGTATTGCCCCGGCATAGCCGCTATTTTCGATTGCAGGGCCAAAATGGAGACAATAATATCCCGATAGGTGCGGGCCCCGTACTGCATGTCGGCCACAATCACACGCCCGGGGTTTCGCCTGGCCTGAGCCAAAAATACCTCCTGCACAGTGGTGCCCACCGGCACCTGCGCCCGCACCTGGGCCGGCTCAGCGAGCCACCGGGCCGGGGCCGCCGGCACTTGGGTATCCGCCGAGGTGCCCGCGAGTTTCCCACACGCCGCCATCAACACGTCACCCACGGTATGCACCGCTTCCACACTGGGCACCTGCACGGCAAATTCCTTTTCGAGCCAGAATATAATCTCGGCGGTGGCCAGGCTGTCCAGCCCCACATCGCGGGCCAATTGCTGCTGGTCTTGCAAATTCGACACGCCGGTGGCCTCGCGCAGATAATCCAGCACAATTTTTCGCGTTGCCGGTGGAACATCAACGACGGCGTTTGCGGCAGCGGTGGAGGGCGGTGGCAGCATTTCGCGAGCCTTCCCCTTCTCCCACCGGCTGTAGGGCACGTAAAGTGCCGGCGGAGCCGACTGGTTGTAAAACGCATCCAAATACGCATTAAGAGTGGCCTTGTCCGTCTGCCGCGGCAAATCCTCCGGTTCGACGAGTTCAATATGGACCTCCCGTTTGGGAGCAAAACACACGCCGCTGGCCAGCAGTGACGGAATATGTTCCATCAGGCCCCGGCCAAGTTGCGGAGCTGTTCCAGCCGCCCAGCCAAACCCACTGCCCCACAAGCCGGTGGTACGCACAAGCACCACCCGTATATCCGGCAACCTGGCCAGAATTCGATAAACCGCACTAACGCCACCGAGCGTCTCTACCTGCTGACGCATAATGCGCCCCGCCGGGTAAAGCAGTACATTTTCGCCGCGGGCCAAGGCTTCAATACAGAGTTCAATGGCCTGCTGTGCTTTGTTGGTATTGGCCACATCCGTACTGGACATATCCGGAATTGGCAAAACACCCAGCAGATCGGCCAACGGACGAACCAGCGGCTTGTTGACCTGGTTTTCCAGCGCCAGGGGGCGCACGCCGAAGGTTCCGTGCAGGTAGGACAAAACAATGACCGGATCAATCAGGGCGGGATGATTGGGCAAAAACAAAATACCCTGGGTGCCGCGGGCCTTGACCTGCGGCACACCGTCGAGGCGCACCCGATAACGCAGCGCCAACACACGCCGAACCACCAGGCACAGCCATTGGGCCGCCCATCGCGGCCGGCCGGGACTGCGCCTGCCAAAAAACGGCACCACCGCCAAAGCCGCGGGCAATGTCAGCAGTCCCATGAGTATAAAAATGGTGGATGACTGGAGGTATTTCTGCAGCGGAATGTAAATAATTCCCGCCGCCAGCAGCCCCACCGACGCAGCAAAGCCCGCCGCGGCAATCACCCGCCCGCGTTTCTGCGGGGCCGGCCTGGTCTGAAAAAAACTTCCCAGCGGCACCATCATCAGCCCCCCCGCCACACCCGCGCAGGCCAGCATGGACAACAAGAAAATAATTCGCCCATGTTCCGGAAAAAGCGGTGCCAGCCCCGACAAACACAAAAACAGCCCCAGCGCACCGGCGGCTCCGGGCGTTACCCACAAGCCGTTGTCTTTGGCAATTATTTTTCCCGCAGCCATGGCTCCAATTACCACCCCGAGCATTTCCGCCAAGGCCAGATAACTGGTGGTGGCGTCGCTGAGGCCAAATTGCACCTTCCCCATTTTATTAATAAAAAGAATCTGCAGGCCGGCAATAAACCAGAAATACGTGTACGTGATCACCGCCGCCGTCAGCAGGCCATCCGTTCGCAGATCCCACAAATCCTCCAGCGAACTCCAGGGGCCGGCCCAGGGAAAAGGCTCTCGCGGGTTGCCCGCCGGCCGATAGGGAACTCCAAAACTCACCAACAGCCCCAGCACCGATACCCCTACCAGCGAACCCGCGGTAACCAAACGCCCCAGCGGTAGGCCGTGAAAAGTGCCCTTGAGATTCAACGCCAGGCCCGCTGCCACCACGCCCAGCAAAATGCCGGCGGTCGTCGCGGAAGTGAGCCGGGCGTTGGCATGAACCACATAGCTTTCCGGATAGACATCCGGAATGCAGCCGCTTAAAGCCGGGCCGAAAATGGTGGCCTGCAAAGCCATGAGAAAAATCACCGTCACAATCAGCGGCCAGTTGAGCGTCATAATCCCCACCCCGCCCAAACCTAAAAACACCAGTTCCATGACCTTGGAGATGATGATCACGTTGCGCCGTGGAAATCGATCCGCCAGCCATCCCGCCGCCGCATAAAACAGCAGAAATGGCACCGTAAACAAAATAGTGATCACACCCGGCAGGCCCGTATGATGGTGGCTAAGCGCCAGCAGGCTTACCGCCTGCTTGTTGAAATTGTCATTGAAATTGCCCAGCGTATAGGCCACCGCCATGGCGATAAAAAGCATCCGCCCGCGACGAATCTGCTCGGCTAAGTTTGCGGCCGCCGACTGATCCGGCGGACCCTCTGTGCCCGGTGGAGGGATTTCGGCCATGCAGGTGTTCCTCATGACGGATTCCGGCGGTTTATATCCGCCGTCCCGCAACGCTTTAATGGTAGGATGCTCCTACCTGATTCAACAGGCCCGTTGCCGCCGTACAGGCGATGTGAAAGGATTCTGCGGGCGGCATTTTTGAATACACCACGTTGTCCATGCCGGACGGACCGGTCTGCGCCACAGCGCCGGAATGAGACAAATGCGGCTCCACCGCCAGCGGCCCCTTCCAGTGGTGCTTGAGCGCATCGACCAGAATCTCCCGCACGTATCCATCACCCTGCCCCACCGGATGATGCTGCCCGCCGCGTGAATCCTTCAGGTGAAAGGCATCCGTGACCTGGCCCAGCCGCAGCCAGTTTTCCCAGGCATTTTCGCCGGACTGCGTGTAGTTATCGAAATCAAAAATCATTCGGAACGCTCCTCCGGCTTTGCGCAACTCCCGGGCAATGATCTGCACATCCTGGCACAGGTCACCAAAAATATGCCGCTCATTTTCGTGGTAAAGCACCAGCTTAAGGGTGACCGCCAAGGCCGATAGCTCACGCAGCCGCCGCAGGGATTCGTCCCTCCAGGCATCGTGAGACCGGTTGGTTTTGTTGTAATAGCTGAAAATTCGCACCGCGTGGCAGCCCAGCACCGGGGCCAGTTGACCCAGATGCTTGAGCTTTTCAACATCCACGGAAAAATCATCGGCAATATCAATTTTCCCGATTGGGCTGCCGAACATCTGCACCTGAATTCCTGCCGCATCCAGCTTTTTGCGAACCTCTTTGGCGTGCGGTACCGGCAGTAGAGTGCAATTGAAGCTGTCGATGGACCGCAAATCCATCCGTGAAATGCGGGCCTGTTTCAGCGCTGCAATCTGCTCCTCACACGAAGCCCCGGCCTCATCAGAAAATGCGGAAAGCGTCCAATCCGGCATGGGCTGTTTCTCCTATATCACCCGGCCAATGAGCATGATTATCCGCGAACGTCTGTACTTGTACCAGTCAACTCCACCTTAGCGACTGGGCAAAATAAATTCGGGTTTTACGGCGCAGTAATTTTGGCTGCTGGCAAGACGCGACCGGCGCGCATACCCTGGCCTTGGGTCTGTAAGGAGCGAGCAACGCCGCCAGCGGCCAAAAGAACCTGCCGGAAAGTGTGAAGTTATTATTGC
>JABEVA010000048.1 GCA_013044065.1 Phycisphaerae bacterium | reverse complement strand
GGATGCCCACCGGCGTGGCGGAGTTTGACCGGGTGCTGGGGGGCGGGGTGGTGCCTGGCTCGGCGATATTGCTGGGGGGCAATCCGGGCATTGGAAAATCCACGCTGATGATTCAGGCCGGCGATCAGATGGCCCGGCAAGGGCGGTCGGTGCTGTATGTGACCAGCGAGGAATCGGCGCAACAAATTCAACTGCGGGCGAGGCGGCTGGGAGCGGGGCACGGCAATTTGCTGATTCTGGCGCAAAGCAATCTGGAAAACATCAGCCGGGCCATTCAAAAGCATCGGCCACATCTGTGCATCATCGACTCGGTCCAGATGATCTATGAGCCGTCGAATTTGTCCGCCCCCGGATCCATTTCTCAGCTCAAGGACTGCTGCACAGAGATGGTGGCGCTGGCCAAGGCGGGCGGCAGTGCGGTGTGTCTGGTGGGCCATGTGACCAAGCAGGGCATGTTGGCGGGGCCCAAGCTGCTGGAACATGTGGTGGATACGGTGCTGTATTTTGAAGGGGATACGCATCATGACCATCGAATTGTGCGGTGCGTTAAAAATCGCTACGGCAACACGCTCGAAGTGGGCTTGTTTCGCATGGGGCTGCGCGGGCTGGACCCGGTGGAAAACGCGGCCTCTATATTTTTGGAATCGCATTCCGGCCTGGCCTGCGGCAGTGTGGTGACGGCGGCGTTGCAGGGTACACGGGTGTTGCCGGTGGAAATTCAGGCCCTGACGGCGGAAAGTATGCTGGGGGCGGCGCGGCGAAAAGTGAGCGGATGTGATGCCAACCGCGTGGCCATGATTATTGCCGTGCTGGAAAAGCGCGCGGGCCTGCGCCTGGTGGATCGGGATGTGTTTGCCAATGTGGTAGGCGGCATCAAGATTGCCGACCCATCCGCGGATGCGGCCATCGCGTTGGCCATTGCCGGTTCGCATACCAAACGCGGCTTGCCGGCACGGAGTCTGGTGATGGGCGAATTGGGCCTGCTGGGAGAATTCAGAGCCATCAGTTATCTGCCGCAACGGCTGGGCGAGGCGGCCCGACTGGGCTTTAAGCACGTGCTGATAGCCAGCGCTAACAGCTCGGCCGACAGGCAAGCCGTGGCCGATGCGCAGAAGGCCGGCTTGGAGGTGCGTGTTTGTCGCAGCCTGGATGACGGCATGGCTTTGCTGCAATGAGGACAGCTACGCCAGTACCGCATCCACATCCAGCCCTTGCAGGTTCAGGCGGAGAATGGTCATGGCCATTTGGGCGCTGCGGCGGCGAATACCGGCGCGATCGCCGGTAAAGATATTCCGCCGAACGGTGGTTCCTCCGGGTCCGGCCAAGCCGATATAAACCAACCCCACGGGCTTTTCGGCGGTGCCGCCATCAGGCCCGGCGATTCCGGTAATGGACAAAGCCCATTGGCTTGCGGCCCGGCATAAGGCCCCTTGGGCCATCGCCAAGGCCACGGGTTCACTTACGGCCCCATGCGTCTGGAGAAGCTCGGGCGGAACCCCTAGTTCCTCGACCTTGGCCTGGTCGCTGTAGGTGACCCAACCGCGCTGAAAGTAACTGGAAGCTCCCGGAACGCTGGTGAGCATCTGGGCCAGCAGACCGCCGGTGCAGCTTTCCGCGACGGCAATGGTCGGACCGTATTCATTTAACAGCACGGCCAACGCTTCCTCCAGTGACTGCTCCTGCTGGGAAAAAATGGCATTCCCCAGCCGCTGGATGATTTTGCCGCGGGCATCTTCCACCATGGCATCGGCTTGGGCCGCCGAACCACGGGCGTAAATGCGCACGGAAACCACGCCCTCGTGCACCGTGGTACCGATGGAGGGATTGGCCCCACGCACCATGAGATCGGCAATGCGCTGGCCGATGACGGATTCCCCGATGCCGAAGGTGTTGAGCTGATACGTCCGTGTGATCAGGCCTTGGCTGAGTTGGCCCAGACGGGGCAGAATGGATTGGGTAAACATCGCCTGCATTTCCCGCGGCACTCCGGGAACCACAAAAATATCAGTTGATCGGGTGGAGGCAAATAGGCCCGGTGCGGTGCCGCAGGAATTGGGCAGGCACTGCGCGGTTTGCGGACGCAGGGCCTGGCGGCGATTGCTGGGGGCCATGGGGCGATTGATCCGCTGAAAAAAGGCTTCCAACTGCTCGAGGGCGGTAGTGTCTTCCACCAGGGTGGTGTCTAGCGCGGCGGCCAGGGCTTGGCGGGTAACATCGTCGAGCGTTGGCCCCAGGCCGCCGGAAATGAGCACGAGGCGGCATTGGCCGCAGGCCTCGCGGATGGCTGCGGCAATGCCATTGTGGTCATCGCCAACGGTGACCTGGCGCAGGGTGGAAATACCCATGGCGGAAAGCTGTCGGCTTAGCCAGGTCGCGTTGGTGTTGACGGTGAGGCCGGAAACCAGTTCATCGCCAATGGATAAAATAATTGCGGACATCGGTTGGAATCTCCTGAAATCGCTTCGCCCCAGGCGCGACTGTGCCCGGCGGTGGTTTTCGCGGACCCGGCAAAGCACTCCTATAGTTTCGCAAGGTCTGCCGTGCGACTAAGATAATAAAGGTTTTGTGGCACGCTTGAAACAAACAGAGGTAGCCAGCGTGCCGGCAGCCGGATAAGGATAACATGATTCCGATACCGATTCTTTATGCCAACCGCCCGGCGGACCAGCTTCGGCTGGCGGAAATAAAGCAGCGGTTGTCGCTGCGCCCGATGCTATTGGAAGATGCGCAGGCGGAGGGTGGGGAATCCAGAGCCAGCCAAGTGCGGCAGATTATCCGGCAGGTCCAGCGTGAGGGTGACGCGGGTTTGGTGGCGTGCATTTGGCGCTTTGAGAAGGCGCAAGTCAGGGTGGAGCAATTGCGCGTGCCGCCGGCGGAGATCGCTGCGGCCCGTGCGAAGGCGGACCCGGCATTTATTGCGGCGATGGGCGTGGCGATCACCAATGTGCGGCGGTATCAACAAGCGATGTTGCCGGCGGCTCCCGCGTCGTTAACCCCGCCGACATCCAAGGCTGGCCAAGCCCGCCTGGCCGTGCGTTATGTGCCGTTGGACCGGGTCGGCTTGTATATTCCGGGCGGTGCGGCGGCCTATCCATCGAGTGTTATCATGACGGCGGTGCCGGCGCAGGTGGCGGGGGTCAAAAGCATCTGCATGGCCACACCACTGCGGGAAGGAAAGGTTTCACCGGCGGTGCTGGCTGCGGCCGCACTGGTGGGTATTGAAGAGGTTTATACCATGGGCGGGGCCCAGGCCATTGCGGCGTTGGCTTTGGGAACTCCAACGATTCCCGCCGTCGATAAAATTGTCGGCCCTGGCAATACCTGGGTGCAACTGGCCAAAAAAGAGTTGTTTGGGATTGTGGATATTGACAGTTTCGCTGGTCCGAGTGAGGTGGTGGTGCTGGCGGATGAAACGGCTGATCCGGAAATAGCCGCCGCCGAACTCCTGGCCCAGGCCGAACACGCGCCGGGCAGTTGCCTGCTGATAACTTGTTCGGAAGCGCTGGCCAGCGCGGTACAGACGCAAATGGCCCGCCAGCTTGACTTGCTATCACGGCGCAACATCACGATCAAGGCGCTGGAATTTGCCAGCGCCGTGATTGTGGAGGAGAACCCGGCGACCGCCATTGCTCTGGTCAATGCGCTGGCCCCGGAGCACTTGCAGATTATGACGCGCGATGGCCGGTCGGATGCGGCCAAAATTCGTCATGCCGGAGCAATTTTTATTGGAGCGGCAACTCCGGTCGCGGCGGGCGATTATCTGGCCGGTCCATCGCACGTGCTGCCGACATCCGGGACGGCGCGATTTTTCCGCGGACTGTCGGCGGAAAGTTTCCGCAAACGCATCAGCGTGGTGGAGTTGGACGCGGCAGCGCTGGCGGAATGCGCCCAGGCGATTGAAACGCTCGCGATGGCGGAAGGCTTTGACGGACACGCCCGGTCCGTGGCGGTAAGGAACCGTGGTTGAGGCTCGCGGATGAGGCTGATGGAATGACGCAGCAGGAAGAAAAGGGTGTCATCGGGGTGATCGCGGGTGAAGGGATGTTACCGGTGGCGGTGGTGCGGAACCTCAAGGCGAAAGGCCATCGGGTGGTGTGCGCCGGGCTGCATGGGCAAAGTCGGGAGGACTTGCTGCGGCCGTTATGCGATAATTTTTCGCGGGTCGGGCTGATCCGGATCAACCAGTGGATACGGGTCTTGCGCCGGCACGGCGCGACGCGGGCGATTATGGTGGGGCGAGTGGCCAAGGAGAAACTCTATGACCCTTTTCATCTGCTGCGGTATATACCCGACTGGCGATTTGTCCGGATTTATTTTGGCCGCCTGCGCCACGACAAGCGCAGCGCTAATTTGCTGCGCGCGGTGGCCGATGAGTTGGCCAGTGGAGGAGTAATGCTTATGGACCCTCGAGAACATATTCCCGAATTGCTGGCCGACCGCGGGGTGATGACGCGGCGTAAGCCGACGGCGGAAATTTTGGCGGATACGGAATTTGCGTGGCCGTTGCTGCAGCGCATCAACGAGTTGCTGATCGGTCAATGTGTAAGCTCCCTGAACCGCGAAATTATCGCCGTGGAAGCCGTGGAAGGCACTGACCGGATGATTGAACGCACCCAGGCGTTATGCCCGCGGGGTGGTTGGATTTTGTGCAAGGCCAGCAACCCGAATCAGGATGTGCGCTTTGATTTGCCCACGGTGGGGCCGGCGACCATTGAGAACCTCAAACGCGGGGGAGCCGCGGCGCTGATTTTACAGGCGGGAAAGACGATCATGTTGGAAAAGCCGGCGCTGCTTAAGCTGGCCGATGATTTGGGTATTGTGGTCATCGGGCGGCAATAATTTCCGGGCGTAACCACCCCGGTCAGGCCCGCCAAGGATTTCAGGAATGCGGCGAACACGGCAAATAAAACAAAAGCTGGAGCGGCTCGCGATTGCGCGGCTGACACTGTGGTTGATCGGCGGACAACTGGTGATGTTCGGGCTGCATTACAGCGACCCACGGATTGTCGAGGGGCTGCTTTTGATTCCGGCTAAGGTTCTGGACGGGCAATGGTGGCGGCTTTTGACCTTTATATGTATTCCGATGTCGCTTGACCCGCTATGGATGCTTCTGGATGTTTACGTGTTCTGGCTGATCGGCACCGCTCTGGAAAATGCCTGGGGCGCGCCCCGCTACAACCTGTTTCTGCTGATTGGATACGTGGCCACAGCGGCGGTTGCTTTTCTCATTCCGGACGGCGTTGCGGCCAATGGATTTCTTTACGGATCCACGTTTCTGGCGTTTGCTTTTTTATATCCGGATTTTCTCTTTTATCTGTTTTTGGTGCTGCCGGTGCGGGTGAAATATCTGGCCTGGGTGGCGTGGGGCGTTTACCTGCTGCGGTTTTTGAATGGTAGTTGGATGACCCGGTTGATGATTCTGGCCGCAGTGTTGAATTTTTTACTGTTTTTCCGCAAGGACATCTCGCAACGCATTCGCCACGGCCATCGCCGCATGGCGCGCAAGGCGGCGGCTGTACCCGCTGAGCCGATCATGCACCGTTGCAGCGTCTGCGGCATCACCGAGCGCAGCCACCCGCAGATGGAATTCCGCTATTGCACCAAGTGTACCGGGGCTTTGTGCTATTGCCTCAACCACATCAATAGTCATCAGCACCGCTGACGTGGACGACCAGGGGCAGCCGAGGCGCACAGGGTGGCGGGCGGGTCACAGATAAACCAACAGACAAACCAGATGGGCGCCGATGGCATGGACCGGGCTTGGGATCCGGGTGGAGTGGTATGGCCATTGAGATTCGAGAGGGCAAATAATTGCCCTTGACATCGGCGCTGGAGCAGGATACAAAGCATAAAGCAGTTGAGGATGTTGAGTCGGATCCGCTTCTGACCACGCCTCGCGGGTGTTGAGTTAACTTGAGCCAACACCCTTGCCCCCCCCCTGGAACGGAGTATTCAGGTAGTGCGTTACCCTCATCGGATGGATGTAACCTTCCGACCACTGACCTGAAAAAAAGCAGCACGATAATTTGACGCACCCACGGTCTTAACGGACCGCTATTGGCTTGGTTGTTCCTGTAGAGGCATGGTCCAATGTTTAATCGACAAACCATGAACATATCAACAGAACAACACCATACGTCCCGGCGGGCGACGATGGCTCTGGAGCGCCACGCCGCGCCGAAGGTGCATGGCTTGGCCGGGCCGCGTTGGCGCAAGCGCGTATCACGGCAGCGATACAGTGTGTTTGGATTCCTTTAGAATTCTCCCCCCAAAATAACCTCCAACATTGGGTAAGACGACCCACCTCTTTACCTTTTCCGACAGGCCTGTCAACGGCTACGGAAGAGTCCACCAAGGAGGCGGATGCGGGAGTATTTTTTACAAGGAAGTATTTCATGATGTGTTCAATGTACCAGGTTAAGTGTAGAGTTTTTAATGTTGAGTCTAACGACGTGGGTTCCGCGCGGGCCCCTCGGCGGCGTCAGGCGTGGTCTGGATCGTCCCGGCGAGCTGGAATGGCGGCGGCCATTTTTCTGGCGGTTGGTTTTGCCGGTGCCAGGGCAGCCTACGCCGGAATCAGTTCCAGCCAGGCCCATGAGATAGGGCTGACCCAGTTGTGGAAGCTCCACGGCGCGCTGACCGGCCAGAGGATCAACGTCGGCCAAGCGGAAGCGGTCAGCAGCAATAGCTCCCCGCATCGATGGGGCTACGAACCAAACCCCGGAGCGATGGCCTCCAGGATAACTTACTATAACTGCAATCCGGTTTACAGCAGCGGAACTTATCGTCTGCCGGCCATGGGTGGTTACTCTTCGCTTTATGCTTCCAGTCATGCCACCACGGTAGCGGATATATTTTACAACGGCAGCGGCAGTGTGGCTCCCGGCGTAGCCCATGTGGATGTGTTTGATGCGTTTAGTTTCTACAACTATGTGCTGTCCAACAACGCCACGGTTGCCAACCAGCCAGCGATTGTCAATCAAAGTTTCGCCTTCACCGGTGTGAGCGCCGGCCAAATTTTCAACTACAACTACGTTTATGACGAGTATGCGAACTTGCACAACACCTTGTTCGTGACTGCGGTAGGTGACGGCACCGGAACAAAGACCGGCACCAAGCCCGCAAGTGAAATTAATGCCCCCGCCACCAACTACAATGGCATTGCGGTGGCCGCTTACGGCGGGGCCAGCGGGATCGGCCAAGCGTACGGGGGTATATCCAAGCCGGATATCACCGCACCCGGGACCGCCACGAGTTTTACGGCCCCCATTATTTCCGGTGCGGCGGCCATTCTGGAACAGGCGGCCAATGCCAATGTCGGCGGCGCAGGCACTTCCTCCCTGGCGGATAACGAACGCACCATCAAGGTGTTGCTGCTTAATGGTGCCGTCAAGCCCGCGGGCTGGACCAATCACTATGACTATGCCACCGCAACCGGAAGCGTCACGTCGTATCTGGCACCGACGGCTTACGCCACCACACCGTTGGACCCACGCTACGGTGCGGGAATTGTAAATGTTTATAATTCTTATCAGGAACTGGCCGGGGGCAGGCAAACCTACAGCAGGTCCACGACGGTAACCGGCGCGAAGATACCGGCACCGGTTTTCACGGCGGCGTCCACGCGGCTTGGTGGCTGGGATCTTAACACCATCACCACCAGTTCCAGTTCCGCCAATACTGCCAACCACTATGTTTTTAATCTCTCTGCCACCAGGGGATCTTCGTTTGGGCTTACCGCCACCATCGCCTGGAATATGCAAACTCATAAAAGCATTCTGAATAATTTAGCGCTGTATTTGTACAACACCAGCGGCCGGTTGCTCGCGTCGTGCACCAGCAAGGTGGATAACGTACAGCAGATTGAGGCCAAGCTGGCCCCAGGCATTTATGATATGGAAGTGGTGAAGTTGGGAGCGGCTGAAGTATCTGCCGCAGAAACCTATGCCTTGGCCTATAACTTCACTCCAATGATGGCCCTTAGGCTGACCTCGGCGATGGCTTACAGTGCCGTCAGGCTGGCCCCCACCGTTGTTCCCGACCCCGCCACCTGGGCGACGCTGGGAGTTGGTATGGGTTTGTTGTTGTTGCGGCGGCGACGCTGCTAATGCGGCAAACGAGGTTATGAACCAAAGGTGTCAGGAACGCCTGTTCCTGGCACCTTTTTTTTTCGCGCCTAAGGTGTGCGGCGGCCAACCGCTGGCCGCCGGTGTTTGGTGATGAAAAACGAAGCGTTCAGCGGTCGGCGGGTGACGGGAACCTCTATGGGCCACTGCTGTCCGGAGGCGTCGGGAGTTTTCGGGGGCCGGGCCTGAACAGTCGCGGGTGGAGGGATTTGGTGGGCCATTGACCCTAGCTGACTCTACACGTAGGATTTGGCCGTGGCCGGTGATGGGCGGTTCGGCAGCGGCGGGCCGCGGACTGGGCCAGTTGGATTCAGGCGTGATAGAGGCAGGTGAGAGCACGGAGCTTGCGTTATGTTTGCCATTGAGGTTTCCGGGGAATTTTGCGCATCGCACCAACTTCGTCTGCCGGACGGAGGATTGGAACCCCTGCACGGCCATAACTGGCAGGTACGGGTAAGGGTAGGTGCGGCGCAGCTTGACGGTCTGGAAACGGTGATGGATTTTCATGTGCTGGAAAAGGCGCTGGCTGGCATCATTGCGGCCTTTAATCATCGGCATCTTAATGACATTCCCCCGTTTGATGCAGGCTATAACCCGTCGGCGGAACGCGTAGCGCAACGCATTGCGGAACTGCTGGGGCCACATATCACCCCGCCGGCGCTGCTGATGCACGTCAAAATCAGCGAGGCGGCGGGCTGTTATGCCCTGTTTTGGCCATAGATGATGGCTCGTGGCTGGTCAAAGCTGCAATTGTAGATGCCGGATAAGTTTTGCACCGGGCCGGCGCGGCGGTATAAAAGGGTGCATGGCAATACCGGTGTATCCTGTTTTTCTGCATTTAGCCCAACAGCCTGTGCTTATTGTTGGGGGTGGGAAGGTGGCTATGCGCAAAGCGCGGGGGCTGATTCAGGCCCAGGCCGCCATCACGGTCATCAGTCCAGTTTTTGCGGCGGAATTGGCTCAACTGCCGAATCTGGTCTTGCGCCGCGAAAAGTATCAGTCAGCCGGTATGAACGGGCCAAACGCCCCCCAATGGCGGCTGGTTTTTGCGGCCACCGATGATCCTCAGGTCAATGAGCAGGTGGCTGCAGATGCGCGGAAATGCCAAGTTTTCTGCTGTCGGTGCGATGCGTCGGAGGAAGGAGATTTTTCCAATGCCAGTGTCTGGCGAAAGGAGCCGGTGGTGGTGGCGGTGAGTACCAGCGGCGCTTCGCCGCTGCTGGCGGCCAAGATAGCCCAAACTCTGACGCAAACGCTGCCTTTCACGCTGGTGGAGATGGCGGAGT
>JABEVA010000377.1 GCA_013044065.1 Phycisphaerae bacterium | reverse complement strand
TTCCATGGCTGGCCAAGGCCAAGGGCTTAAAACGGCTTTAATCAAGCCGGAAGAAAATAACCCACGAAGTGGCGAAAACTGTGGGGCGCTTTGTGGGGCGCTTTTGTGCACGGAAGCTAAGCGCACGGTAGCGCCTAGTAGCGCCGTGGCCGAGTACGTGCAAGATGAAGCAAACCCGCATGGACATTGCGAAAGCCGCATGGATATTGGCGATTCTGATATTGCGCTTGGCGGGACTCGAACCCACAACCGTCCGCTTAGAAGGCGGATGCTCTATCCAATTGAGCTACAAGCGCTGGTATATGGTTTGGTCACCAAGCGGTACTCGCGACCCCAAACCTCGCTTGGTTTATGGTACCATGGATTCCTGGGCCTGATAACTCCGGGCGGCCATACTTGATTCCCCGGCCCGCATTGCATAGACTCGAAATAGTCGGCAAGGTATTTTTAAGGAGTTGCGCATTATGCCTATCTATGAATACGAATGTAAAAAATGTGGGGCCAGCTTTGAGCATTTCGCTGCCAGCATGAACCAGGCCGATGAGGCAGTCCAATGTCCCAGTTGCCATGCCGGGCAAACCAAACGCAAAATTTCCGTTTTCGCCGTCGCGGCGGCGGATGCGGGCGGATCTTCGGCGGAAGCCGCCCCCGGCGGTATGTGCGGCTGTGGTCGCATGAAGGGTTCCTGTGGCGGTCGTGCGTAACTGCGGTAGCATGGCTGCGAGTAACCCCGTTGGCTGGTAAGGGTAAAATTGATGTCCAGTGAGCCTGTCAAGGGGTGCCAGATCCTTATGTTTGTGGATGATATCTACGAAGATTTGGAACTCTGGTACCCGAAATATCGCCTGCAGGAAGGGGGCGCGAGAGTAACCTTGGCTGGTCCCCGGGCCGGCACCAAGTACACCGGAAAACATGGTTATCCCGCCGTTTCCGATGTGGCCATTGCCCAGGTCAAGGCCCAAGATTTCGATGGTGTTGTGCTGGCCGGTGGATTTGCCCCCGATAAGCTCCGCCGCGACGAAAAGGTCAAGGAGTTGGTGCGCCATTTTCATCAGCAGCGGCAACTGCTGGCGGCGATCTGCCATGGTGGATGGATCGCCATTTCCGCCGGCGTGTATCGCGGTGTGAAAGTAACCGGATCGCCGGGTATTAAAGATGATCTGATCAACGCCGGCGCTCTATGGTTGGATGACGAAGTTGTGGTGGACGGGCATTTCGTAAGCTCGCGCAAGCCCGATGACTTACCCGCTTTCTGTCGTGGCATTTTTGAGGTTTTAGCCGGCGATACCGCACGCCGCGCTTTATAATTGTGGGTAGGGTAGGCGCGTTCTGGGCACTTTGAGGGCATCCAAATCGCCCACGCCAAAAAAAAAAGGCATCCGCTTACTTTTGTCCACCCCCGGCAACCTCGGCGGCGTCACAGCCGCTGGCCCGCCACTTCGCGCCGGCTCTGGTAATGCGATAGGCCGCGATACGATTGGCCTGCACCGGGCCCAGAACCAGAGTTTTCCCTAACAATTTCAACCGCGGCCGCACCGTCGCTCGGCCGGTGTGACGAAGTCGCAATATCCATCCCTGGCCATCTTCCGCTGACTTAAGTGTCAGCAACTGTAAACCAGCGGGCGTTAACTCCAGCACGCTACCCTGAGCCGGCAAGCGGCCGGGCTTGGGTGGAACCAACTGTACCACCGGCGGGTTTTCCAATTCCGCGGCAAGGTTTGGCAGGTTGGGGCCATCGCCAGTGAACAGAAAATTAAAGCGATGTTCCCCCATATCGGTTCCGGGTATCCAGGGCTGCTGGTCCGCGGTCATTTGCTCGCTGGCTGCGAAGCGGGTCGCGCGCAGTATGGTGGCGGTGACGTATTCATCGTTGACCCCAAAGCTGTAGAGCGCATCGCTGGCCAGGCCCCATTTGGCCGTCCGGCCATTTCCATCAAGCACCCGCAACCACCTTCCACCGGGCACTTCGCCTTCCAGCCGTCGCACCACACTGGCCCCCGGTACCTCATATTCGACCGAAGGGCAAGGCTGATCGATCGGAAAGAGCAACCGCAATCGCGCGGACCGCTGTTGCCAGTGCACCCGAGCCGCGATATCCACAGCATCGCGCCCGGCTGCCAGGCGAAGGGTTAATTCCAAGCTGGACTTGGCACCTTGTAATTGCACCCATAATGCCGCCCGCCACGGCCCGTTCTCCAAAATCCGGCACTGCGCGATGGGCCAGCGCTCCTGGGGCGGATTTTTCAGCGCTGCAGGCGACTCACCTGGTCCACCCCATGAACCGCCGTTGTCCGCAAATACCGCCACCGCCAGGGTGCCGGTGCCGAGCAATGGTTGTCCGTGACGCAGGATGGTGATCCCAGCCTGTCCTACGGCGGCCGCCACATGGTATATGCCGTTGTCAATGTGCCCCATGCCGCCATCTGCCGCACCTCCAGCACCTGCCGGTGCGACGGCGGTTGGCCCGACCGGGTCTGGTGCTCCTTCCACCCACGCCATTTCCAACACCGACCAGCCCATGGGGGGTAGTATGACCGGTACAATGGCTCTGCGCCGCCAGGCGATATGGGGGGCAAAATTATTTTCCGTGGCCGTTAATTGAAACGGCAGCGGCTTTTTACAATGATCCAGTACACGTACGGGCAACTCATTGATGGTCGGGCCTTGGTATTTGGGAATTTGCCGGTCGTCCATGCAGGCTTCAATTTCCACCAAGCCCGCAAAGCGGCGGGGATGTGGATTAAATACCAACGCCGCATTGCCTCCGGGACTGTCCGGTTCCGCAGCAGCCAATACATGTGTATCCACCTGCATGGCCAAAGTGTTCAGGGCCTGAAATCGCTGCTGATGGGCATCAGAGAGACAGACGCCGAGCTGGGATATCTGATCGGCAAAACCGCGTTCAATACTGGTTCCAGGTAAGATGTCGTGAAAGGCATTAAACAGCAGCGTTTCCCAGGACAGAGCCGGTGGGCTGGGTTTTACAGCAGCGGCCATAGCGACGGCGGCAGCCGTGGTTTCCGCCGAAATAAGAGAGTTTTCCGCCTGGCGGTACAAGAACTTAAAGCGTGCCATGGTGCTGTAACATCCGCGCAGACAGAAGTTCAGTTCGCCGGTAATTTTCGGCAAAAATCCGGCCCTTTCATGACGGACTTCAGCTTCCAGATCGGCAAAAAACCGGTGCATGGTGGAATGAAGCACCCGCACCTCCGGATGCGCCCTGGCCCAGGCTTTTATGTCGGAGAGATGACGGAGGGTGGGGCCGCCGCCATGATCTCCGAGTCCGTAAAACACTCCCACATTCATTAAGCCCTGGTGCATGGCAAAGGTCAGCGTCTGGTCCAGCCGGGCCGGTATTTCAATGCGTTCCGTGCCATACCAATTTCCCACGGGGCGGTACGCCAAAATTCGCGATCCGCCCGGTCCAAGCCACCAGAATGCCGGCTTCTCCAGGGGAATGGTCTGGATGTTTGGGCGGGTAAAGGCGAAGTACTGGATGCCGGCGTGGGCAAAAATTTCCGGCAGCCCGGCGGAATGGCCGAAACAGTCCGCCGCCCAGGCCACGCGCACTCTACGCCCGAACCGGGCGGCAAAGTAAGACAGTCCGCTGGTAAATTGGCGAACCAAGGCCTCGGTGGTCGGCAAGTTGTCATCCGCCTGAATGACGCTGCCGCCCACCACATCCCACCGACCTTGCTTAACGTAGCGGCGGATACGTGCGAAGGTATGACGATCCGTTTGCTCGATATGGCGGTAGATTGCCGATTCGCCGCGGTTAAACGTCAACTCCGGATTTTCATCCATCAAATCCAGGATGGTACGGCAGGTGATGAGTCCCTGGTTAAGTCCTTCTCGGTAATCCCAAAGCCAGACCGGATCTAAATGGGCGTTGCCGATGAGGTGCATTGTCAACTGAGTCATCGCGAATAATCTCCAGAAAGTGCGGCGAATTATTTCCAGCGGGCCGCGGCTTGCCCAGTCCTGCTGCCCCCGTTTCTCAAATCAGAATAGTGTTACTGGCCGGGGCAGGTCAACTTCAGCAGGGCCAGCAACGCGTGATTAGCGGCGCGAAAATGCCACGATCATAGCTTTTTCTTTCGGCTATATGGTCAACATAAGTTGCCAGCAATATGTGGTCCAAAAACGTTAAAAAGCTGCCGATTTTCAGGCCAGACATCGGGCAGGTCGGCATGGCTTTTGGGGCATCGCAACATGCAATATGTTCAATATCCAAGCCATAAAACGCACCGTTAATCACTTGCCAACGGCCCACGCATGGCCGGTCGGCGACCGTTGCAGCTCAAGGCGGTGGGTGTGGTGAGCGGCGAGCGGAACGCGGTTATTTATAGTAAATGTAAAGAGCTTGATTGAGAATGTTGTGGGCCGGCCAGCAGGCGATGTGTTTTTACTTCCAAATGTTATAAGCTCCACGCGGCCCGCAGCCCCTCTTTCGGCTATGTGGACATCGGAATTGTGAGCAGGTCTCACTTTTCACAGCGGCGTCGTCGCGGATGTCCCGCTGCCTGATCTGGGCAATCGCTATAATCTGTGGCTTGCTCCCGTGGCACGCCGGTTTTACCGTTCTTGGTTAACTTGCCTCAGTTGAGGGGCGAGAATATTCTCCCATCTCCGCGTATGTATCTCCGTGCGTTACCCGGGGGTCGTCCTTCGTGCATCACTGCGTCGCTTGTAGTAAATTCGTCGCCGTGAGCGTCGTGCCTTCGAGCCTTGGTTGTTGACCGTCGTCGTGGCCCGGTCTGGCGAAGATGTCCCTTTTGCTAAATGCACGGCATGACATTGCCGCCGCATACCGGCACAAACAGGCCCGTAATAAACCCGGCTAAATCCGAAGCCAGAAAGGCCACCACGTTGGCCGTATCCTGATCCGTGCCCCAGCGCTTCAGCGGAACCGTGTTCAGATACGTATCCGATCAGCCCTGGGCCGGACGGTTTTCGCTCACGCACCAGCCCGGGGCAACCTGGTTGACGGTAATGTTGTGCTCACCGATTTCCCTGGCCAGCACGCGCAGCAGGCCATCCATTCCTCGTTTGCCCGACGCATACGCGGATTGATTCGGGTGGTTCAACATAACCACTTCCGTACTGATCGCAATAATACGGCCCCAGCGCTTGGCGATCATCGCCGGCACAAACGCCTGGGCCATCAGCACGTTGTGCAGCACACAGCTTTCAAACTGGTTGCGGTAGGCATCCGTAGATTGTTCCAGTACCTTGGTGGGTTGGTACTGGCCTACCGCACTGTTGACAATAATATCCGGGGAACCCAGTTCTTCTTGAATCTGCCCATGTATTCGCTGGATATCCGCCTGTTGGGTGATATCCGCCTGTACCACGCAGGCTCGCCGGCCTTTGGCGCGCACCTCTTGTTGCAGTTGGGCGGCCTTCCCGGACGCCTTGTGGAAATGAATGGCCACATCCGCCCCACAATCCGCCAGCGTCCGCACCATGGCCCGGCCAAGTTCGCCGGTGCCCCCGGTAACCAGAGCAATTTTATTGGAAAGATCAATGTTGAGCATGTTGAAACTCCGTGAATTCGTAACTCTTGCGTCGCAATTCCGCCCACCTCCAGCGCACCGCCAAATCTTTTGTGCACTCCTCTTGTGCGTTCCTCCGTCGCGGCCACAGCCGCGCCGCGTTTATACCGCCGCCCCCCACGTTGTACAACCACCGCCGTACCAAGGAATCGCAATGATCATCGGGAACTAGCCCGGCCCGATGAGAAC
The DNA here is from genome assembly GCA_013044065.1 of Phycisphaerae bacterium. GTDB lineage: Bacteria > Planctomycetota > Phycisphaerae > WQYP01 > WQYP01 > JABEVA01. The sequence continues at coordinate 533 of JABEVA010000377.1, read as the reverse complement.
CCCCGCCACTTTTTCATCTCCCGACGCCCCGGCATTTGGCTGTTGCTACGCACGTACCAGCTCGGGGATTGTTTCCCTGGAGGCAAGGTGCTTTCGCATGCAGCGGTGGTTTGGAATTCCGCAGCACCGCCCATCCGGCTAAGCCCCAGCCACTCACCCCAGCGTCGCCCTCCGCGCTGAATCGTCGTCCCGGCTGTTAAGGCATGGATGCCGAAATCTCCCGATCTTTTGGGAGATCGGCCAATCTGGACTGATCGCGGACCGCTGTGGTGTCCAGCGGCCCTGTTGCGTCTGTCGACACCAGAAACTTGAGATTATTTTGTACCAATATGGTAAGCCATTAAAAGGGGGATCCAACGGCCTATAATTACTACCGCTTCACCATGGTGCGGCTTCATTTTCAGGCCGGATGGCAAACCATTATTTGCACATCTTAAGCCATATTTTATTGAACAATTAGCGGCATGCACCGGCCCGGCCGCGTTGATTGTAGGATGGTCGTCCGCGGGGCGCGTCGCTTTTATCGACTACTT
>JABEVA010000376.1 GCA_013044065.1 Phycisphaerae bacterium | reverse complement strand
GTGGTGGAACTGCCCCCGCCCGGCCAGGAATCCTATCTGGCCGGCATGATCAACAAACAGTTGGAGGCCAAAGTGCGCCAGCATCTGGCCCAGGGCGGCAATGCCCTGTTCTTACTGGGTTCCATACCCGAACAGATGCTGATGAGCTTTGGTGCCAAACTGCCATTCAAGGGACTCCTCGGCGGTTATGGCATACGCTTCCGACCCACCTACAGCATCGTGCGACGCACCCAGACCTCGCGCCGCGGCTATGTGGCCATGCCCGAGGTGCAGGTCAGCACCTTCCCCAAAACCGTCATCGGCCGTCCGCTGGAATCTTTGGCCACCCTCTTTGCCGGCCAAATGATGGCTCCCAATCAATTCCTCCTGGCACCAACCGTGGTAGAGCCGCTGGCCCACCTGCCCCAAGGCACCATGGCCAAAGTCATTGTGCAGACCTCCGCCAGTACGGATATTTGGGGACAGCCATCCGGCTACACCGGCCGCGCGGTTTTCCAGGCCGGGACCGATTTGCCAGCGCCATTACCTCTGGCCGTCATGGCCCAGAAGGGCACCACACGGGTGGTGGCCATAGGTAACGTGCTTTTCGCGTCCAACTCGATCCTGGAAAGCGGCCAACCTTATGTCACCGGCGGACAATTGGGCTGGGTTTATAATTACCCCGGCAACGCCGAGCTTTTTGTCAATGCCATGTATTGGCTGGCCCACGATGCGCACCTGATCGCCGTAAGCCCGCGGGCCACGGTTGCACTCCGTATAGCCCGTATGGGTGCCGGTGAAGAAACCATGGTCCGGCTATGGGGTTTCATCGGACCGGCCTGCCTGGTGATTGTGGCCGGCCTTGTGGTGTTTCTGGTGCGGCGGCGCGTATAACGCGCTGCCAAATATCGCCCCCGGAAGTTAAAGAGGCCGGAATCTCGGACAATGCCGGACCGCACCAGGCGGTGCGTGGTTTTGCCCGTCGGCTGTTGGTAAAGGAAGCTTAAACATGAATTTTCGTCTAACCACCGCGGCACTGCTTATTCTCATCGTTCTGGCGGGTATCGTCATTTATATGTCAACCCGGCCACCCCTGCCTCGGCATGAACACATCGCGGGACTGGTTTTTAATCCCGCACCCGTGACCGTCAGTAAAATTGCCTATGTTCGTCCGGCCAAGCCCACCCGGGTGTTTGTCCGCCTCGGCACCCACTGGAAAATCGCCCAGCCCATCGCGGTATGGGGACGCGATTTTAAGATCGGTGATATCGGCGATACCTTGCGCCACCTGAAGTACAAATACCGTCTGGCCGTCCAACCCGCCGGCCCACATTCCCTCTCCGCCTTGGGCCTCGCTCCGCCCCGCGCCGTGGTAACACTCACCGACAACACCGGCCAACCCTTTAGCCTCAACATCGGACGGCGATTGGTCAGCGGCCGGCTTTATGTGCAGCCCAAGGGCCAAACGCACTGGGTCTATGTGGTTCACGCCGGATGGTTCTCCCGGCTCTCTGAGCCCATCGCCCGTTTCCGCGACCGCAACCTTACCCGCTTTCATATCAAGGCCGTCACGGGAATTACCCTTCAGCATGGCCCCGTGCTCATCCATCTGCAAAAACTCCAAGGCCGATGGATCATTACCCGGCCCGTGCATTGCCCAGCCAGACCCGTTGCGGTCAGCAATTGGCTAAGCAACCTCCAGAGTCTCCACGCCCACCGATTCTCCGGCGTCCCCGCCGCCACCGCGGGGCTGCAAAGCCCGGTGGCCACCGCTGAGATCCAGTTTACGGCACCCCCCAAACCATCCACCACCATGCCTGGCGTAACCAAGGCCGTGGTGCAACTCCCCCCGCTGATCGTGAAATTCGGCCGCTACACCGATTTAACGCGCGGCCATGTTTATGTCAGCAGCAATCAGGATCCGGGCACGGCGGTGTTAAGCACCCTATCCATGAACCATCTGGTAAAAACCTTAACTCAGTTGCGCGATCACGCCCTGACCCGGGCCGCGGTTTCCAAAGCCAACCGCATCATCATCATCATGCGTGGGACCAACGCCATTTCGCCGGAAATGCCGACACCGGAATTTCCCCTTCTGTATTTGATGCAGTCGGCCGGGGACCATTGGCTCCTGGGAACCACCGCCACGCAGTTTGCCGGCGGACCTTTGCTGGCCGCTTCAGCCAAGGCCGTCGCCGCCATGACCAAAGCTCTCTCCAAGCTCCGGGCCACATCATTTCTGGATTCCAAAATCAATTTGTCCAGCCTGGGGCTTCAACCTCCGCGGGCCTCGCTGGAGCTGCAAATTCCGGGACGGATTCATCCCTGTCATATCCTGATCGGGCAGCGGCAAAAAAGCGGGTTGCTGCCGATGAAACGGCCCTCCTGGCCCAGCGTTTATCTGGTACATTCCTGGAAACTCAGCGGCCTGTTGCCGCAGGCCACCGCGCTTAGAAGCTCCAAAGTCGCCGCCATCGCTGCCCCATCCATTCAATCTCTTGTGGTCAGCCGCCGCCATCCCGCCGACCAGGCGGCCTTTACCCAACATGGCGGCCAGTGGACCCCGGGCAAACTTCTGGGCGTCGTGGCCAGTCCCGCGGAAACGCACAAGATTGCCAAGCTCGCCGCGGCGTTTGCTTCTCTGCGCACCAAACGCTGGATTAGCGTGCAGCCGCCCAAGCCTACTCCCGGCGTCATTCACATTGCCCTGACCATTTCCCGCACGCCCCAGCCGGTCGCCAAAGCCGTTGGCAAAATGAAGATGCCTTTGGTCGGTCCACAAAAACCGGTTCTGATTCAGGCGCAGTTGAGCCTCTGGCCGCCGATAGCCAAGCCCAGGAAAAGCAAATCCAAGCCCACTTGGCGGGCAGTTTACGATGTCACCGGCAGCCACCAAAATTGGGTCTTTGTTCCACCCGCTGCTCTGGTGAAGGCCGCCACAGCCGTGCTTCAACCCGCGGCCGCTGCGCCGCCAACGAAGTGAAAGCCAATCGCATAGCCCGGCACATCGGCGTAGTGATTCTTGGTTGGAAAGCCTTGCGCGCTTGCTTCGTACCGCCAGAACTTTGGCGACGCACCAACTCTACCAGGCCAAGGATCGTTTCCTTGGGGCCGCCTGCGGACAGCGCGTGCGAATTCAAAGTGCCGCCCACGCCATCAGGCTGACTGCCGGTCGCCCAGTCTTTCTGCTGCCCTAAAAGTGATTTCGCCAGCCGGACACCGCCCCCTGGCCACAATTTCGTTGCCGCACGCCGCTTGTCCCCTCGACAAGGCTATGGATGGTAATCCCGGGTTTGCTGTGGCAGAATGATTTTTGGGCCGGACGGTGCGAGTAAAATACTCGGCCTTTGGCCCACACAAGGCGCAGAAAACGGCGGTCCGGCAATGATTACCCGCTTCGGCGTAAAAAATTACAAGGCCCTTCGCGATATCAGCTTGGATTTGACTCCGTTGCATGCGCTCATTGGCCCGAATGACAGCGGCAAAACAAGCATCCTTGAGGCCTTGGCCGCGTTGTGCAAAAGCGTCGATTCGCCACTACGTCAAATATTTCCGGCGGGAACGGCTTTCACAGAGCTTCTCTGGGAAGGCTCGCTCGGTGGTTCGGTTTCTATTGGTTGTGGTGTGGCCGACGGCGAATTCTTAGGCACGTACAGCTTCGATTGTGCGCCCGCTGCGGCGGCGACAACCAATTTGTGCGCCCAGCAGCAAACATGGACCCCAGACGGCAAAAACCCCATTGATCTGCACCCGACGGCCGGATTGGGTTCCACCGCGGTGCATTGGGGCACCACTATGCCCCATTTGAGTGGCACAGAAAAGATATTAGCCGGCAATATCCGCAACGCATTAAGCGGGGTGGCCCTTTTTCGCTGGAATGCGAGCATGCTTCGGCTGCCGGTAATCCTTGAAGCCCAGCGTCGCTTCACCATGGATATTTCCGGCTTCGGCCTGGCCCAGTGCCTCGATGATATTCTCGGCTTGGACCGTGAACAATTCCGCCAGCTCGAGCTGAAATTTTGTGCTATTTTTCCGGAGGTCAAATCCATCCAGCTTGTTGCCGAAATGGCCTACCAATGGCCAACCCAACAGACCGCAGATGGCATGCCCCACCTGATGACCGGCAGCGGGAAAGGAATCTCCTTTCAACTGCGTAATGGCCACAGCATTCGTGCGGCCCAAGCATCCGATGGCCTGCTGCTTACCTTGGCGTACCTCACCCTGCTTTTTCTGCCCCAGCCGCCGCGCGTGATTTTAGTGCAGGAACCGGAGAACGGCATTCACCCCAGGCGATTGCAGGGCGTGCTGAAAATTCTGCGGCAACTGCTTTCAGAGCATAGCCGCACGCAAATTCTGTTAACCACCCATTCTCCTTATCTGCTGGATTGTTTCCAACCGGAAGAGGTCACGTTGTGCCGGAAGGAACCGGATGGCAGCGTATCGGTGCATCCGCTCCAAGGTATGCCGGAGGTTCGAAAACAGCTCGCGGTCTTTAGCCTTGGCGAAATATGGACAGCCGAGGGTGACGACGCCCTCGCAAAATCCACCAACCACGGAGCCACCTGATGCGCGTGCTGGTTGTCGTGGAAGGCCCCATGAGGCAGGCGGCGCGGTGGAGACACTTCTGCGCCGCTTGACCGGCCCAAAACTGGAAATGAAATTGGATCGCCTCGCCAATAACAATATCCATCTCCACCATGGCAGGGGCCAGGGGTACTACAAAAAGGCGGTTCGCTGGTTGCTCGAAGCCGAAAAACGAGGTTGTGCCGCACTGATTCTTCTGGTGGATAATGACCGTAGTCCTGGCCGCTCCGCCGAAATAGACCGTGCCCAAAGCCAAATTGAAATCAGCACCATTCCACGGGCCATGGCTGTGGCCGTTGAGGCCTTCGATGCCTGGATCTTCGCCGACGAGAAGGCCCTTTCCAAGGCCGTGGGCCACGCAGTGCAGACTCAGCCGCACCCCGAAAAGGTGGACCACCCCAAGAAACATCTGGAAACACTCCTGCAACAACTCGACCGTTCTCCAAGCGCAGAGTTGTATTCACAAGTTGCACAAATGATCGATCTATCCGTGCTCGAAAAAAGATGCCCACGCGGTTTTGCGGGCTTCGCCCAGCGCGTGCGGGCCATCGCTCCCCGGCGGCCCACAGGTTGGCAAGTCGGCGTTTCACCGTGATCCTAAGATTGCGGCGGTGACGCTTCCGTGCCAATCATAGTTGTCCCCTCAATACCCAGGTAGCGGGCTTCGACCGGTTTGAAGTTCAGATGGGCGATCATAGCGTCTATATAATCTAAACGACGCCAGCCGTAATCGCCGAAGAAGGCATGTTCAAATAAATCCAAAGCCAGCAGGGGCCGCGCCTTCCACAGCGGCCCGGTGGCTGCCTGTTGACTCGGGAGGTTCCACAGCCGCCCGGTACATTCATCCAGCACCGTCCAAGTCCACCCCCGGCAGGTTCGGGCGGTTTGCCGCAGGTCTCCCAGATAATTTTCCAGACTGCCAAAGCAGGCCCGTATGGCCTCCAGAAGCGCACCCGTCGGCGGCGCACCCTGCGCCGCGAGAATATCAAAATAAATTTCATGGTTGCGCACCGCGGAAAGCACAAACGTCAGATCGCCCTTGAGATTGGCGATTTCCGTAGCCTGGCAAGTGCTGCGTGTGCATTGGATGCGCGTGAGACGCTCGGTAATATCATCACCCTTTTTGACATGCGCTAAATACAGCTTGTAATGTTCTTCCATCGTGCCGCGGCCTACCACTGCGCAATCCAACAGCCCCGGAAAAGTTTTTGCTTCAAGTACACGCACCATCCCACCAATCTGGCAATGCAAATGCCCTTCAATCGCCTGATCATTGCCCCGTGCAGTTTAATCCGACCCCCCGGAATCGGCAACACTTTACAATAAAATGCCTTCCATGCCGTTACTCTGCCCACCATCCAGCCCGGTCCCGAATGTCCCGACATTCGTCGGGAGACCGCGGCGTCCCGAGGAATCGGGACTTCCGCCATGCCAACAACCGCAGAAGATTCCAGGCTCCGTCAGCACCCTCCGGCGATGCCGGAGGTGCCCGTTTTTATCGGGAAGGGCTTAAGCCGCTAATTTCTGGTGTTTCTTGGCCCACCAT
>JABEVA010000375.1 GCA_013044065.1 Phycisphaerae bacterium | reverse complement strand
GCTGTTGACGAAGCTGGATAGCAACCCGCCGCCGAAGGCCCTCGCCGGCGCTTGCTGTGGGCCGCGAATCACCCGCCAGTGTCGGTAAGGCCTGCAGGCGATGGCGATGCCATCGCATTGCGTGCCGATGATGGCGGTTCCATTGGGCAAAAGGGCGATGGAATTGAGATTTTCGGGCAAACCATCGGTACGGGTGATGTATCGCCATTTGGGCCGCGGAAGCCGTTGGGCAAGGCGCTGGCGAGTTGCAGGGTGTTTTCGCAAGGGCCACGCCGCCTGGTAAATCGCGATGCCGCCATCGGTGGCCATCCATACGCTGTGGTTTTTCGGATTGACCGCGATGGCGAAAATATGGCAACCCAATGGCCCATGAAAAAGGCCATAATGTTTCCATGTTTGACCGTTGAACACACATACTCCATGGCGGAGGGTACCTGCCCATAAGCGGCCTTGGTAAACAATGGCCAGCGACTAGATATGGGTGCTTATCAACCCCGGCGACGTTTCCGGATTGTATGTTTTCCAGGTTTTCCTGGCGGCATTCCAGTGGTCTATCCCGCTGTCTTCACCCGCCACCCATACGCCGCCGCGGCCATCGGGAATCATGGCGGTAATGAAGCTCGCGGGGCAATTCAGGGAATGCAGCGGCAGAGGTGGCGGAGCTGGTTCGGTGGCCTTTTTGGCCCTACCTTGGTCGGGCGGGCTGTCGTTCCAGATCGCGAAAGCGGCAGTGGCGGGAAGGGTGCTGGCCAGTGCCAGCGCAAGCATCCAAACGTGCGGGCGCGGTGCCCGCGGTACGGGGAGACGATCGAAAATTTTGGAGGGGGCAACCATATCAGGCCGGCCTTCCGGGTTTAGATGATGTGGCAAGAGGGCGGAATCGCACCGATTTCCCGGCGGATTCGCCCCTCACTCCCCATATTATCGCTATGCGTGCACGTATTCGCATCACGTTTCACATTTCCCGCCCCGCCGACCGCAGCCTGAAAACCAAGGCTGCAATTCGCGGGAACATTTCAGGCCGGACCGCCGACGGCCGCTAGCCCAATCAAATAATGCATTTAATGATAGCCGTCGCGCCCCGCGCCTGTCAAGGAAGTTTCCTGGCTGGAAGGGCTGCGGCCGAGCCTCGTGGCAACGGTACGCCCAAGGCGAACCCCACGCCGAAACCGGCCGCACGTAGCCAGCCGTGTGACTCCCCCCACCCGCCACTGGTCCCGCCCGCAAACCTTATTCCTCCAGCGATCCATCGCTGGATAGATAGTTTGGACTTTCCCGGGTAATCATAATGTCGTGCGGGTGGGCTTCAATTAAACTCGAGTAGGATACCTTGACGAACCGGGCCTTGGCGTGCAATTCAGCAATGGTGTGGGCACCGCAATACCCCATCCCCGCGCGCAAACCGCCCACCATCTGGTAAACAAAATCACCCAGCGGGCCACGGTAATGCACCAGCCCTTCCACCCCCTCAGGCACCAGCTTGCCGGTTTGCCGCACCCCCGCCTGACCATACCGATCGGCCGAGCCTTGAATCATCGCCCCCATGGAACCCATACCCCGATAGCTTTTGAAACGCCGCCCGCGCCGCAGCACCAATTCGCCGGGGCTTTCATCCAGGCCCGCAAAAAGCGAACCCATCATCACCGCGCTGGCCCCCACCGCCAGGGCCTTGGTAATGTCGCCGCTGTGGCGAATTCCACCATCGGCTATCACCGGTACCCCCGCCGATCCGGCTGCGGCCATCACGTTAAGAATGGCGGTGATCTGCGGAACTCCCACGCCCGTCACCACACGTGTGGTACATATACTCCCGGGACCAATGCCCACCTTCACGCCGTCAGCCCCGGCGGCGATTAAATCATGCGCCGCGTCCGCGGTGGCGATGTTGCCGGCGATTACATCAATGGTGAAACGCCTTTTTATTTCACGCACTGTTTCCAGCACATTGCCCGAATGGCCGTGGGCCGTATCCACAATCACCACATCCACACCGGTTTGAATCAGCGCCGCAATGCGGTCATATTGTTTAACGCCAACCGCCGCCCCCACGCGCAGCCGCCCGCGGGAATCCTTGCACGCAAACGGGAATTGATGAATTTTTTCAATATCACGCATGGTGATCATGCCCTTGAGCCGCCGCCGGTCATCCACCAGCAGCAGCTTTTCCACACGCGCCGTATTCAAAATTCCTTCCGCCTGTTCCAACGAGGTGGTCGGCGAAGCGGTCACTAAATTACTTTTGGTCATGACCTCGCGCACCGGTCGATGGTCGTCCCCCTCATGAAACTTCGTATCACGCCGCGTGATAATGCCCACCAACTCCCCCGCATCGGCCAGCACAATCGGTATGCCGCTGATATTCTGTTCTTTCATAATTTGTCTGGCCCGACCCACCGTGGCGTCCGGGGGCAAACTCACCGGATCCGTGATAATGCCGTTGGCCGAACGCTTGACCTTTTCCACCTCGCGGCACTGCATTTCCACCGGCATATTTTTGTGAATGCAGCCCAACCCGCCTTCCTGGGCCAGCGCTATCGCCAACGCCGATTCCGTAACGGTATCCATCGGTGCGGAAACCAGCGGCACATTCAACTCTATATTGCGGGTGATGCGGGTACGCACATCGGCCTCCGCCGGCACCAGGTCGCTGCGCATCGGCAGCAACAATACGTCATCAAAGGTAATGCCCTCTTGGATAATTTTTTCGGTCGATGGCGGACTCGGCGTAACTCCGGATGAATGACTCATGAGGACATTTCCTCCGAACAAATGCCACCGCAACGCCACGGCATGGCCAGGGTGGACCTACTCCATCCCCGGCCCTTCCATCGCCCGCTGCGGATCAAGAAACTAAACATCTTGGCAAAGTGGTATTCCATGTGGCAATGATGCCCGAAAAACGCCCCGGAGTCAATCGGCTGCGCCCCCGAGCACCAAGCTACCCATGCCATCTTTGCATCCTCGGTATAGGCACGCCGTGGGCTGCCAAGCATACCGCAGCCTGCTGAAGGCGGCTTTCGTTAGGGACCGGGCAATAATAAACTCACACTTCCGGCTGGTTCTTTCGGCCGCTGACGGCGTTGCTCGCTCCTTACAGACCCAGGGCCAAGGTATGCGAGCCCGTCGCGTCTTGCCAGCAGCCAAAATTACTGCGCCGTAAAACCCGAATTTATTTTTGCCCAGTCCTTTAGTCTGTAAAACCTGCCAGGCCGGTTCTCCCATCGCGACACCAGTCCGACGGCCTGCCCATCCCGATCGTGAAAGCTTTTTATTATGGTCACTTCAAGAGCACCACGCGCCCGGTATCCAACTCATACCGCGCCGCCAGAACTTCCAGCCTGCCCGCTTTTATCAGCTTGGACAGAACCGGTAGTTCACGCAGCCTCCGAGCCTGCAGTCGGGTGTTCGCGTCGATGGCATTGTGCAATAAATCTCCGGGCATGGCCCTGACGTACTCCACGGCCGGATGTATGGCATGAATCACCGCGCCAAGTTCCGGACTGTGTTGATCGGCACCCGTATGCAAAGCCGCCTTCACCGCCCCACAATCATCATGGCCGAGCACCACCACCAAATGCACATGCAAATGCTCCACCGCATATTCCACACTGCCCGCAGCCGCCTTATCAACAACATCACCCGCCAGACGCACCACAAATAAGCGGCCCAATCCCTGATCAAAAACGAGCGTGGGCGGCACCCGAGAATCGGAGCAGGCCACGATCACCGCCAGAGGTTGTTGTCCCTTCACCAATTCCGCGCGGCGCGCCGGCGAGGCGTCGGCAAAGCTCAGCTTGCCCCGCACGAACCGCTCGTTGCCCCGCATCAGACGCTGCAGCGGCGTGGCCGCCGCGGGCGACGCCATCCGGCTCTTATTCCACATGCCGCAGCCAACCATCGCCGATGGTAACAGCAGCACGACCATCGAAACCGCCAGAGCTTTAAGCCCCGACAACTGAAGCCTGCGCATCGTTGACATTCCCGACAAAACCATCCGAACCATGCCCTTCCGGTCCCGCACTACAACATTTATGCTAAAACCACCTCTTGCCAATAGCAAGTGTCGGCACCGGTTGCCTTGAAACACCATTGCGGCGAAACTATATACTATAATGTTGATCCGCGCGGCGGGTCGATGAGGCCAAAACGCCTGAAACGCGGTTGAAGGTGGCGGCATGCTTAAAGATCAAACCCGAAACTTGATTGTTGGCCTGACATTTATTGTCGCGGCGACGGCTTTTGTCCTTGGAATATTTTTCCTCGGTAAGCTTCCGGCCCTGGGGCCGAACGCGCCCTACCGTGTAACCGTGGTCGCTCCCAATGCCGCCGGGCTGTCTTCCGGCGATGTGGTAACCCTCAACGGCGTGACTGTCGGAACGGTCTCGGATGTCTTCCTGCCGCCGCATTACGCCAACGCCGACATCAGATTATCCATCTATCAACAGTACGCCTTGCCCACAAATACCAGCGCCAGGATAGGCACGCGCGCCATCGGTACCTCCTACGTAACCCTGTGGGTACCCCAGCCCGCCGCCACCACCAATTTGCCTAAAGATGGCACCGCCACCATTCAAGGTTCCTCGGCCAGTTCCAATCTCATTCCCAAATCCGTCGTGACGGACTTTACCGCACTGAAAGGTGACTTCGGTCGGCTTAGCGCCAAACTCGATCGCGTCGCCAACGACCTTCACGCTCTGCTTAAGCCGGTCCACTTAACCGCGGCTCAAGCCTCGGGTAAGGCCGCCGCTTCCGCGAGCCTTGGCAACATGAGCGCCTTGGTGCAACGGCTGAATGTGACCATCCAGTCATTTAACCGCCTCATTGCAGATCAAAAACTCCAGGCGCAGGTTCGCACGATCGTGGCCAATGCCGCCGCCTCGTCAAAAGAGCTTAAGAACATTCTCGCACGACTCAACGGAACCGTTACCCGCGCCAATACCACCCTGACCAGCGCCAATGTCGCCGCCGCTAACGTGAGCCAGGTGGCCCTAAGCGCCCGACGCCACATTGCCGCAGTAAGCGTACATTTGACCGAGTTGCTGGAGCATCTGGATACGATCACCCAGGCCATCGCCGCCGGGCACGGAACGGCCGGTCGATTCGTGAAAGATCCCCGCCTGTATAACGCACTGCTGGACTTGACCCATCAGCTCAAGGGTACCGTCAACGACCTCCATGCCCTGGTCAAGCAGATACAGGCCAATGGCGTAAAATTAAACCTGCATTTTTAGCGTATGCAGCCGTACCCATGCGCCCGCTGCCCGGCGGCAACACCATGCACCATGTTGGGCGCTGGGCCTTTCTTACCCCAAAACTTTTTCCGATGGTTCGTTTTGTTTTCGGTACATTGCAGCCGGCATCCGTCGGCTGGCGGAATCAGTTCTCCAGCAGTAATTCCATCGCGGCCACGCGGTCCAGCGCCAGCCGCCGGCGTGCCGCCATGTCCGGTGAATCCGCACTAAGACCCTCCGCTTTATCTCTTTCCCGGCCCACGAATTCCGCGGTGATTTGCTTTTCTGGTAACGCCTCTTCCGCGACAATGTTCAGGACATTATCGCGCATCTGGGCGTACCCGCCATTGACTACAAAGCGGGTGTTTTCCTGATCCATTTCCAACTTCAAAATGCCGGCCCCCAGGCGGGTGACAAACGAGGCATGCCGGTTCAGTACGCCCAGGCCGCCATCGTGCGCCGGTAAAATAACCATGGTCACCTCCCCATCAAAAACCAGTGCATCGGGAGTTGCCAGTGCCGCCTTAAATGGAGTGAACGCCATATTCTTAATCCCCTACGCTAAAGCAACCAGAAGCATAATCAAAAACGCCGCAATCCGCCACCTCCGACCCGACGGTTCACCAGCGCCGGATCCCAGCCCAGCCCCCCATTGCAGTTGCGACAATGCACCAACGGTTGCTAGGGAACCGCGGTCTGATCATCCGCTGGCCGTCGCGGACAGGGGCCGTTATACTGCCGCTGTAATTTCGGCGACGCCGAGGTCCATAGGGTTCACAAGGAGAATACAATGCCTGACCAAGATATGTTGTTGGCCGAAGCCAGAAAACTCGGCAACCTCATCGCCACCCAACCCGCCATGAAAACCTATCAGGAAATCGTGCGGCAGTTGGATCTGGACCTGGCGGCCAAGAATCTACTGCGTCAATTTGATGAACTCATGGAATCGCTGGCGGCCAAAGAAGCCAACATGCAACCCATTGAAATTGCCGAGAAGCAAAAGGCCCAGTCGCTGCAGCAAAGTATCGCCATCCACCCATTGCTCAAGCGTTTGATGGCAGCCCAGACGGAATATATGGAACTCATGCGCAAGGTCCAGGAAGAAATTAGCGCCGGCATCACCCAGCCCGCCTCCACCATCGCCCGGCCCGATCCGGTTTCCAAACTTATCATTTAAACCCAAAACATTGGCCCTCTCGGCTGGGGTGGCCTGCCCGTGGCCGCCGCGTCCAACGTCGGC
>JABEVA010000374.1 GCA_013044065.1 Phycisphaerae bacterium | reverse complement strand
GGCCCACCCCCAGCCACAGCGCAATGAGCAAAGCCATCGCGCCCAATGAAACCGAAATGGGCAGCGATGATCGAATAACATCCAGCACCGTCCAGTTGGCATAGCTGATGGTAGGCCCCAGATCACCACGCGTGATGACCCGCCACGGGTAGGCCCAATACGCATGCCACGGGTTATTGAGTCCATACCGCACTTTCAGGGCGTGGATGATGGCCGGGGGCGGCTGCTTGTCTCCAATAAACGGGTTACCTGGCGCGGCCATCAACAGCCAAAAGGTGCAGGTGTATACCACAAATATCACCAGTGCCGACTGGGCCACGCGGGATATCAGAAATCGCGTCATCGATACGTGTCTCCGTGGGGCCGCTGTTTCCAATGAATGTATTGCAGCAGCGTTATCATCCGCACGTTCGGCCGGATACCGCCGATCACCCGCGCATGATACATCAGGCCATCGGTATATTGAAACAATGGAATGGCCGGCATGTAACGATCCACCAGCAACCGCTCCGCATCTGTCAGCAGGGCCAACCTTCGCGCTGGATCCGCCTCGCTATCCGCCCGCTCCATGAACTGATCGTATCGCGGGGTGGTAAATCGACTGTGGTTGTTCGGATTGCCTGTGACAAATAGATCCAGCCAGGTGGTGGGGTCCATGTAATCTCCATACCAGCCGGCCCGCGCGATGTCAAAATTACCCTGCACGCAGTCCTGGTTAAAGGCCTTGCTCTCTTCCGTGGCAATGCGAATTCGCACCCCCAGGTTGCGCTGCCACATCTGCGCGATCGCCTGCGCCACCAGCATGTTCATGGAATCGGTATCGTTGGTCAGAAACTTCAGCGGCCGCAGGCCACGCCCGTCCGGATAACCCGCCCGCCGCATCAGTCGGCGGGCTTCCGGTACGTCCATCGCCAGTCCATGCGGGCTATGGTAGCCGGGAATGATTCCTGGCGGCACCAACACCGTAAGCGGTTTTTCATGGAGCCGCGTGACATCATCCACAATCTGCCTTTTGTTAATGGCCAAGTCCAGCGCCCGACGGATCAGCGGATTGCTCAACGGCGCTCGCGTGCAATTGATAATATAATAATACGTACCAAAAACCGGTCTATAGTGCACATCGTGCCGCAGACCCGCTCGCTGTTGACGCAGCAGCGCCGCGGTAAATTCCGGTGGCACAAATGAAAGCACATCCACCGCTCCGCTCTGGTACGCCCGGAAGGCCGAAAGCGAATCGGAAAACGAAACAATGCGCAGCTCCCGGCAATGCACCGTTTGGCGCGCCCAAAAATACCGGTTGGGCTTGAATTCCAGATACTGGTGAAACTTCCACGCCGTGAGTCGGTATGGGCCGTCGGTTACCAGGTATGGAGGCCTGGTAAACCGTGGATTGTAGTAAACAAGCGAAGCACCCTTCCGGACCGCGAAGCCCGCCATGCTCTGCTGGTTGAGCGGAAAAAATGGCGGAAACGCCATCAGGTCCAGAAAATAAGGGCACGGAGCATTGAGATGCACAACAAGTGTATGCAAATCCGGTGCCTTGATGCCCACCGATGAAAATGGCCGAGGCCTCTCACGCGGTTTAGCCAAAGCGTTAAAATAAGCTCTGGCCCCGGCAATATGGAAAAACATTTCCACATAACCCGCTCCAGTCACCGGCTGTAACATGCGTTTCCACGCCAAGACAAAATTCGCGCCCGTTACCGGATCACCGTTGGACCACCGCGCCCGACGCCGCAGGTGAAACGTATACGTGCGCCCATTGGCGGAAAGTGTCCAACTTTTGGCCACGCCCGGCATCGGGCGCAGTGTTGTGGGGTTATACTGCGTCAACCCCTGCCACAGTGCCAGGCCCGCGCGAATATCCTGGATCCACGTCATCCCGGCGGGGTCCAGCGTGTGAATTTGCCCCGCCTGACAAAAGATAATCGCCCGGGAGCGTACCGCAGCCCCGCCGGAAATCCAGAAGCCGCCGACAAAGACCAGCATCAGTAGCAACGAAAAAATAATCAGCACGCGCCGCATCGACACCCAGAATAACACCATCCGACCATGAAATGAAGCTCTGGCGGCCGCGCAAAAATAAATTCGCATTTTACAGAGCAGTAATTTTGGTCGCTGGCGAGGCCTGAGCGGCGCTCATACCCCGCCCGTAGGTCTGCAAGGAGCGAGCAACCCAGCCAGCGGCCGGGAGGACCAGCCGGAAAGTGTGATGATGCTTTTGCCCGGTCCCTTAGCGAGTCCCCATTTCAGAAGTCTGATCCTAGCCTGATGAAAAGATCCGCCACTTTTCATTCGTCCCGAGACCTCGGGTTTACGCCATCATTGAGCCCGGTCCCGAATGTCCCGACATTCGTCGGGAGACCATGGCGTCCCGATGAAGGGCCTGTTGATTTAATCGAATTTCTCGCCTCCAATCGGCCTTGGCGCTCAAAAAATCAGGGTGAAAATGCCGAAAATGGCACTAAATCAACAGGCCCTGAATCGGGACTTCCGCCCTGGCAACAAAGGCACAAAATTCCAAGCCGCTCACGCCGCCGAATCCCCCAACGCGCAACAGAATCGATTTTCGCCCCCGTTTCTCGCTAGAACTTCAGGGTTTTCATCAGCCCAGTCTGATCCCCCCTATCCGGATCCATCCACCGCTAATGGCTCCGGCAACGGCATCAGCCGGCCGACGGATCAACTTGGGGCTTTTCGATGGCGGCCACAAATTCCTCCGCCGGAACCGGTCGCCCGAAATAGTAACCCTGAAACACTCGGCAGCCACGTGATTTGAGAAAGTCCACATGTTTGACCGATTCCACGCCCTCAGCTACTACATCAAGCTTTCGCTGTCGAGCTACGGCTAAAATCGCCTCCACCAGCGCGGCGTCGTTGGGGTTGGTGGGGGCATCTTTGATGAAAGACCGGTCGATCTTGAGCTCTGCAATCGGTAATTTTTGCAGATAGGACAGCGACGAATAGCCCGTGCCGAAATCATCAAGGGACAAACGTACGCCCAAGCTTTTTAGCTCATTCATCGTCGCCACCGCATGGCTAAGATTGTCAAAAAATACCGCTTCGGTAACTTCCATAGCCACCTGGTGCGGCTTGATGCCCACTTCCTCAATGATGGCTGCCATGCGTGTTGGAAAATTAGCCATGCGGAACTGGCGGGGACTGACATTAACGGCAATCCGCAGTCCATTATTCCAGGCCTCCAAACGCTTCACGGTCTGGCAGGCTTGCCGAAAAATCCATTCTCCAATGTCAACGATCAAGCCGGTTTCTTCTGCAACGGGGATAAAATCCAGGGGCGGCACCAGACCTTTGGTCGGATGCTGCCAACGAATTAAGGCTTCAGCTCCAATGATGGTGCCATTCCCAAGAACCTGCGGCTGAAGAAACATGCGAAACTCCCCGGATTCCACGGCTGTACGCAGATCTCGCTCCATCGTCACGCGGCGCTGCACATGGTCCTGCATCGCGGCTTCAAAGTAGGAGATGGTGTTTTTACCGGCAGCTTTGGACCGGTCGAGGGCGGTATTCGCTTTTTGCAAAATATCCGCCGGTGCTTCTTTGCCGGTGGGAAATACCACTGCGCCGATGCTTGTGGTTAACTGATGTTGAATGGAGCCAAGCGCGAGCGGGACTTCAATGGACTTGCCAATGCGCTCCAGAATGGTCCTCCCGAGCTGCGCCGCAGTAGTCCCGTCCGCGGACAGGTTGGTCAGCAAAATGGCAAATTCATCTCCACCCAGGCGGGCGGCGGTATCGCCTTCACGCAGGCAACTTTGCAAGCGCGAGGCAATTTCTCGCAGAAGCAGGTCTCCCATGTCTGGGCCTTCGGCATCATTGAGATTTTTGAAATTGTCGAGATCCAATACCGCTGCCACGCCATGGGTGTCGTTTCGAATTGACAATGCCAAGTTGCTGGCCAGCCGATCTAAAAACAAACGACGGTTGGGCAGGTCGGTGAGTGAATCAAAATAGGCCAGTCGCTCCACATGAGCCTCGGCGGCTTTGCGATCTGAGATATCCTTTTGCGTGCCGATGTAGTGGGTAATAAGTCCGGCGGCATCGAAGACGGGGGCAATGGTGATTTCATTCCAGAAGGCGGTACCATCCTTGCGGTAGTTGCGCAGAATTACTTCACATGGCTGGCCCTTTTTAATGGCCGCGCGCAAGGTGTCGAGTTCCGGCTGGTTGCGATCATCATTTTGTAGAAAGCGGCAATTGCGGCCCTGCACCTCGTCGCGTGTGTAGCCGGTCATTTGTAGAAAAGCGGGATTGGCATAGATCAGCGGTAGATCTGGTTGGCGGCCATCGGCAATGGTCAGGCCTGTGGCGGAGGCATCCATTGCCCGTCGGGCCAGCCAAAGTGATTCTTCCGCGCGCTTTTGTTCGGAAAGATCGTGGACAATAACCAGGCATAAGCGTCGCCCGGCGACTTCAATGGCCGTATTGGAAGATTCTACATCCACCACTTCACCCGAGGCGAGCCGATGCTGAAAATGAAACAATCCGCTCTTGGCTTGGTTCAGGTGGGCGAGCAACTTGGCCATGCCGTCGGGAGGCATAGTGTTGATTTGGCTCATGGTCATGGAGAGGAGCGTGTCGTGAGGCCATCCGTAAAAGGTGATCGCTGCCGCGTTAGCCGCCACAATTTTGCCATCCGCAAGATCCACCACCAACGCCACCGTCGGACTGGATTCAAAAAACTGTCGAAAAACTTGGTCTCTAATCGAAAGCGTGTGCACCAGTTTACCTTTCTGCGCCCATACGCCGTTGGGCGGCCTGTAAAATGCCGGTCCCAAACCAGCCAGAAGGTAGATAAAAAAGACATAATCGATTGGCTGACGCCATCCAATCAACTCAAGCACTTCTCTCGATCTCTCAGATAGACTAATGAATTATATAGAACTTTATTTCAATTTTCAACGCAAAATGCGGAAAAACGAAATAGTTGTGTCAACTTCCGTCCATTGACGGTTGGGAAGACCAGCGGATAGAATCGGCTTCAGTGGGCTGCACCATGGGTTGAATCGCGGCCATAATGGATGAACTATTCAACGGCGAGGTTATGTAATTATGGCGGACAAAAGGCGAGCGGTAAATGTAGGTCTGGTGGGCTATCAGTTCATGGGTAAAGCCCATAGCAATGCGTGGCTTCAGGTGCCGCACTTTTTCGATCCACCGGTGTTGCCCGTTATGCACACGATCTGTGGCCGTAACGAGGCCAAAGCCCGACAAACGGCGGATCGTTGGGGCTGGAAGAATGTGGCCACCGATTACCGTCGCGTCGTTTCTAATCCGGAAATAACCCTAGTGGACATCACGGTTCCCAATAATGCCCATGCGGAGGTGGCCTTGGCCGCTATTGCGGCCGGCAAAGCCGTGTCCTGTGAAAAGCCGTTAGCCCGTACGTTGCCGGAAGCCAAACAAATGGCTGCGGCGGCGAAAAAAGCAGGTGTGCCTAACTTTGTTTGGTTTAATTATCGCCGGGTACCCGCCTTGGCCTTTGCCCGGCAGTTGATTACCGAAGGGCGCATTGGCAAGGTTTTTCATGTGCGGGCGGTGTACTTGCAGGATTGGATTAAGAACCCGAATATTCCTTTGGTATGGCGGCTTTCCGGGGCGTTAGCGGGATCCGGTTCGCATGGTGATTTGGGTGCGCACAGCATTGATATGGCGCGATTCTTACTGGGCGATGAATTTCAGGAAGTCTGCGGTCTGGCACATACCTTTATAAAAGAGCGCCCGATTGGCGAAATGGTGGAAGGGCTTACCGCACAGGTGCGCCGTGGCGAAAAAGTCAAAAAGGGACGGGTCACCGTGGATGATGCGGTTCTTTTTCTTGCCCGTTTCAAAAGCGGTGCCATTGGCACCTTTGAAGCGACTCGCTTTGCCACCGGCCACCACAATGGCAACAGCATCGAAATAAATGGGGATAAAGGCGCCATCCGCTTTCACTTTGAAGATTTCAGCTACCTGGACTTTTTTGATGACACACTGCCGGCCCGGGAAAAGGGGTGGCGTCGCATCAGTGTTTCCGCGGGGCAGGATCCTTACAGCGGCAAATACTGGCCGGCCGGCCATGTCATTGGTTATGAGCACACATTTATCAACACGGCCAACGACATCCTGGAGAATCTTGCCGGGCCGCGACGGGTCTTTCACGCCAATTTTGAAGATGGGTTGCGCTGCCAGGAAGTGCTGGAAGCGGTCATGATAAGCCACAAGCATCGCCAATGGATACGCATCGCCGATGTGGCATAGAAGCATACACCATGGTTAAAAATTCAGGCCCAGCGCACAACTTGGCAGATGATATCCCCAGAAGCACGCGGCTCGACAATGAGGGTCAGGATGGTTCGCCGCTTAGCCTCCGCTTTGCCGGTTCTCCGGTGGTGCCGTTTGGAATGCTTTCGGCCGTCGGGCTGCCGCCTGGAGTTTCCTGGGCCAATCGATTCTCCTTGCTTAATGCGGTCTCCTGGTCGCTGGTGCTTGGTTCGCCCCTGATTCTTTACGCCAAGAGCATTGGATGTGGCGATGCCATTCTCGGCGTTCTGGCCGCTATTCCGCCCTTGCTGGTCGTGTTACAGATTCCGGGTGCATATCTGTTGCCCCGGTTCGGCTACCGCCGCGTGATGGTCAGCGGATGGGCGGCCCGGACCGTGTTCATCTTTGCCTTGGCCGGCTCGGTGCTCTGGCCCGACTCTAACTTGGCCAAGGTGGCATGGTTACTTGCTTCGATCGGTGTGTTCAGCATTTTTCGCAGCATTACAGGCGGAGCCTACATGCCTTGGGTTACCTCTCTGGTGCCTGCCGATGTGCGGGGCAAATTTTTCACACGCGATCAGCTCTTCGGGCAGGGCGGCAATGTCATTTCTCTTTTGGTGGCGGCTGCCTGTCTGTTCGGTAATCCCCAGCCGTGGCAATTTGCATTGGTCTTTTTCCTGGCTGGTGCGGGTGGGTTTGCCAGTTTGCTGTGTCTGGTTCGCCTGCCTGACATATCCACACCGGAGTCGCATGCGCGCAGCGGTGCACGGGTGGGTCTGAGGGAAATGCTGCGGCAGAGAAGCTTTCGACGACTGAGTATTTTTAATGTGGTCTACAGCCTGGTGTGGGGTGGATTGGGGGTATTTACGATTGCCTTCTTACGCCAAACCGAAGGCCTTTCACAAAGCGCTATTGTCCTGCTTTCAAGCGTATCGGTGTTTGGTGGCCTGGTTTCTTTACTATGGAGCGGCGTTGTGATTGACCGCATCGGCTCGCGCCCCATCATGACGCTATGCGTCGTGGCGTCCATCCTGATTTTTCTGGGCTGGTGGGCTTTGGCTGCGAAAATCATTCCCCTGAATCCGGTTTTTATCGGGACTTTGTACCTGCTGATGGGAATGTCGGCGCTAAATTTTGCTGCGGCCAATAATCGCCTGCAAAGCTTGAATATCCCCCATCAAGGCCGAAACCACTATTTTGCGGTCTTTGCCGTTGCTACCAGCGTGGCGGCCGGTCTTTCGCCACTGGTCTGGGGCCTCATCCTCGAATCCATAGGCACCCATCACAGCCACACCGGCTCGATCGCATGGAACCGCTACAGTATTTTTTTTGGCTGCGGATGGTTGCTGTGTTTGCCCCTGTTGCGGTTCGCCCGGCGGCTTGATGATCATTCCGGCGTGAACACCGGTCAACAATCCGCAACGGTGTGATGGCGAACCGTCATTTCGAATTCGCGTGGAGTGCATTTGCTTTCATCGGGGCTTCATGTACGGAATCTATACTCAAGCCATGGACTCGCCCTGCTGAGCCGTGCGGCTCGTCGGGGCGAGGCCGGAAACCGGAGTGAAAAATGATGGTATGGCATCGCCCACAAACGGCAGTCAGAGTCGCGGCCACTTTAGGATTATGGCTGGTTGTCGGTACCTTTACAACCGGGGCCCAGGCGAAGGAGGTCCGGCCTGTGGTGATCGCAGTTGATCCGGGGCACGGTGGTCGGGATCCAGGGGCGATTGGGCGATATGGGACTCGCGAGAAAGGTATCACCCTGGCTATTGGCAAAGATCTGGCAGCGTTAATTAACGCGCGTAAAGCTATGCACGTGGTGCTTACCCGTACCGGGGATTATTACGTGGGCTTACGGCAGCGCGTGACAATCGCCCGCCGCGCCGGGGCCTGTTTGTTTGTCTCCATTCATGCTGACGCCGGCAAACCCAGTTGGAATTGGGCCACCGTGTACACACAGAAATCGCATGGCGCGACGGGCCAGGCTTCCGATAGGTTGGCGGATGATATTACCCGGCACCTCCGGCTGATCGAGCGAACGGATCGTGACCGCCAAGCGAATTTCGTCGTGCTCCGGTATTCACGTATCCCTGCGGTACTGGTGGAGGTAGGATACGTAACGAATGTTCTCCAGGCTCGGCAACTTCTGGAGAAAACAAATCAGCGCAAGATAGCCGGCGCGATCTACCGTGGTATCCGGAATTATCTGGGGCGGACGCGTTTGGCCGCCCGGCGGTGAATGCGAAGCGTTTCCAGCCGAAAGTGCCCGATTT
This sequence comes from Phycisphaerae bacterium, assembly GCA_013044065.1. Taxonomy (GTDB): domain Bacteria; phylum Planctomycetota; class Phycisphaerae; order WQYP01; family WQYP01; genus JABEVA01. The sequence continues at coordinate 4,639 of JABEVA010000374.1, read as the reverse complement.
TCCTGGGCTGGCCGCCAGCGCCGAAATACAGTCGCATGTTTTCATGGGGGCTTCATATTGCGGGCGTATAAATAAAGAGTGTGAACCAGCTAGAGTCGATTTCCGACTGTAGTTTGCGGTTCACATTTATAAGGAGTGTTCTATGAACACGCGTATCATGTTGTTGGCTGGCGTATGGGTTGCCTGTGGATCTGTCGCGGCCTATGCTGCTGGCGGAAGTCCGTCAGGCGCTACCGCCGCGGGCCGATCGGTATCGTTGGTCGCTGGCCCCTTGGCCGTAGCAACGGCCAGTCCCCCTCTGGCCATACCGCCCCGCGACCACCCGTATGTCAGTCTCTTCCACACCGGTAAGATATTGCTCGATGGCCATGAGGACCGGGAAGATGGTGGCGGCGAGAACGAACACGGCGAGCATCACGGCAACCATGCACATGGTGATCACCACGGCGAGCACGACCATGGAGACCATCACAAAGACCATGAGCACGGTGAACACCATGGCGAACATGAACATGGGGAACGCCATGGTGACCAGGGCGAACATTGATCGGACCACCACAATAGTTGTCCTCAAACCGGCGGTGCGGGGCCGGGGCCTTGCGTCACCCTCGCATCGCCTGGTTTTCCAAAAATCCTCACGCTGGCCGTGAGTATTGAAAATATGCCAGGCCCCGTCGGCCGGCGGACACCATGGGCGACCAGAACAGCTAGGGTCCGCTTTTTCACACAGGCTTCATTTTACGACTGTACAAATGGATATGGTCAACCCGCCGACAGCCAATTGTGGGCTGGGTGTTTTGGTTTTCGTTTTTTTAAGGAGAACACTTCATGTCTCAAGGTAAAAATCAACCCCAACTTGCGGGGCCGGCAAATCATGAGTTAGGCGGTTTCAAATCGCAATCTTTGTGGAACAAAGTCCCGGAAGTTACGATTTTTTTCTGGATTATCAAAGTGCTGGCGACCACCATCGGTGAAACTGGCGCGGATCTATTAAGCGAAAAGCTGAATCTGGGTTTAACTTATACCAGTCTGATTTTTAGTGGCGTGCTGCTGGTGGTTCTGCTGTTTCAGATCCGGGCAAGGAAGTACGTGCCGAGTTTGTACTGGTTGGCGGTGGTGATGATCAGCGTGGTCGGTACGCTGATCAGCGACAATCTGGTGGACAACTTGGGGGTGCCTCTGACTCTCACCACACCTCTCTTTGCAACTGCCATGGCGGTAGCTTTTGTGAGTTGGTACGCCAGCGAAAAAACTCTTTCCATCCACACGATTTTTACTCGCCGGCGGGAACTATTTTATTGGTTGGCAATTTTATTTACGTTTGCCCTGGGCACTTCCGGCGGCGATTTGCTTTCTGAATATCTCCGCTGGGGATACCTCAACTCTACCTGTATTTTCGCCGGAGCCATTGGTCTGGTTACTTTGGCGTATTTTATCTTCCGGATTAATGCGGTGCTGGCTTTCTGGATGGCTTACGTCCTGACGCGGCCGTTGGGGGCGTCGATCGGTGACCTGCTCTCTCAACCCAAGGCTTTGGGCGGTTACAATTTGGGTACGGTGGAAACCAGTGCTATGTTCCTGGCCATCATTACAGGCTTGGTCATTTACCTGACTTTGACGAGAATAGACACTGCCGCTTCCGATGTCGAGCCTGCGGTCGGCCCGTGGCAGACGGAAGATCTGTTGGCCGAAGCGGTGCCTGCCAGCGTCGAAGAGCCGCCGGTGGCTGACGACGAATAAGCACCGTTGGCCCCAATGAAAAAGGGGTACTATGCGCGTCTTGGTGGTTGAAGATTACAAACCTCTGCGCGATTCGCTGGTGCAGGCGCTGCAGGAGGATGGCTACGTGGCCGACCAGGCTGCAGATGGCAAAATGGCCCTCTGGTATGCGCAGGAAGGTGTGCATGATGTGGTCATTCTGGATTTAATGCTGCCCGGAGTGGATGGGTTAACGGTACTGCGCACACTGCGCCGCCGTGAGGCCCGGCCCTGCGTGCTGATTCTGACTGCCCGCGATACCACCGAGGACCGTGTCGGCGGCCTGGATGCCGGAGCGGATGATTACCTCACTAAACCGTTCGCGCTGGCCGAACTTCTGGCCCGGGTGCGAGCGTTGGTACGTCGGCGCTACCAGCAATCCGCGTCGGTCGTGGAAATCGGTAATATGCAACTGGATACCATCGCCCGAACCGTGCGCCGCGCCGGGGAATCCATTGAGCTTACGGCCCGCGAATATGCTCTCCTGGAGTACCTGGCCATGCGTGCCAGCCAAGTGGTCAGTCGGGAGGATATCTGGGCGCATATTTACGATGCCAACGCCGCCCTTGAAAGCAACGTGGTGGATGTGTTTGTCGGCTTGGTGCGCCGGAAACTGGAGCGGCCTGGCTGGCCCCGGCTGATTCACACCCGCCGTGGGCAGGGATACGTGTTGGAGCAGTTACCATGAACCATTCGTTGCAAATGCGCGTGATTGTGGGAGCCGTTGGTGCCAGCGTCCTGATCCTGCTGGTGATGGGCGGTGGGCTCTATGTGGTAGTGACACGAAGTCTCTCGCGGCAGTTTGATCACACCCTTCTGGTGCGGGCGTTGGCCGCGGCAGCGAGCTTGGATTGGAATGATCAACATGGGCGGCTGGAAGTCAAAATTGATGCCGATGTGGCCGCACGCGGGGGAACTTCGCTCCATACCCTGCCACAGTTGATGGAAATATGGAATGTTGACAAACATGCAATTTACCGTAGCCGCGCGCTGCACGGCGCGGATTTGGCTTACATTCCTGTAACGGGTGCGATGCCGGTCTACCGCCGCTTCCAACTCTCTGATGGCCGTCGCGGACGAGAGGTGCTGCTGGCTGTCGAAGCGCCTGGAATCGACAGCGGTGACCTGGGCGGCAAAGCAAAAGGGACGTCGTCTACGATACCGCTGGTGCTTGCGGTGGGACATGGCACGGAAGCTCTCGCCGCCGCGGTAAATACGGTTTTCTGGAGTGTTCTGCTGGCCTGTCTGGCGACGACAGGACTTTTGGCGGTGACACTATCTTTGATCACCCGACGTAGCCTGCGGCCTCTGGAAACGCTGGCAGTGCGTATTGGCCGGGTGGCCGTGGACGATCTTTCCGAAAGAGTGGAAATTTCCTCGACCCCAAGCGAAATGGTTCCAGTAATAGACCGCCTTAACGACTTGTTGGCTCGTCTGGAGGAGACCCTCAGCCGGGAAAAGGCCCTGACTGCGGATATCGCCCACGAGCTGCGCACTCCACTGGCCGCCATTCAAACCGGTCTGGAGGTCAGCCTGTCGCGACCACGGGATGGCGATGCCTACCGCCGCACGCTGGAATCCACGTTGGCGGTGGCCCGGCAGATGCAGTCCATGGTGGTCAACCTGCTCACACTCGCCCGGGCGGAATCCGCAGCTTTAAAAGTAACCTCGCAGGCGCTGGTCGTGGGTCAAATTGCAGAATCTGTTCTTGGCGATTATCGCCCCGCATTGAATGGAAAAAACGTGCAGATCGTGAAGGATTTGGATACCACCACCGCTATTGGAACCGATTCGGCGATGCTCGAAATCATACTGCGAAATCTGTTGGATAACGCCGCCGCCTATGTCGATTCCGGCGGCACTCTGGATATGGCGGTCAAGCCCATTCATGGCGGCGTGGCCGTTCGCATTTCCAATACTGGCAGTGCCGTGGCCGCGGACGATACCCCGCACGTTTTTGAGCGTTTCTGGCGCGGCGATCAAGCCCGCAGCGCCGATGGGGGCCGCTGCGGATTGGGCCTTGCGCTGGTCCAACGTCTCGTTGATCTGCTCGGCGGAACGGTCACCGTGGAATCGCAGCATGGCGGCCAATTTACCATTCAACTGCTCATCCCCGACGCGACCGGATGATGCTAACCTGACTTACTCCTCTGGGTGGCGAAAGTCGTTCACTTACCGTGGCGCGGCGGCGATGCACCTGCTACATTCAACCCGGTCCCAAGCGGGCGGCTGGGTGAACAATTCCAGCGGCCCCAGTTGACCGAGAATTGTGTTGAGGTCTGTGGGGACGCCGGTGATCTTGGTTGCCAGCGTGTGGCTCATCGGCTACCACAGCTTGCGGATGCGTCCACCGGGATAAAAGTAGGACAATATGTAGTCGCCGGCATAGCCGCGTTGGGCCAGAGCCTGCGCACCCCATTGAGATAAGCCAACGCCGTGGCCATAGCCATGGCCATCCACCAGCAAAATATAAGCCCCATCGTTGCGGATTTTAAAAAAACTGCTGGGCGGAGCCTTTACCCGGCGATTCGGATCCATCAGCAATGCCAGCCGAAATTCTTCCGCACGCAGCTTTCCGATATGTCCATGAACGTCAATAAGCGTGATGATCTCCGGGCGGTTGGTAATACGGTTGTATCGGGTAATTTCCACATCGGAAATCGGCCCTAAATCCGCCAGATAAGGCAGTTTATTGCGCTGCCCCCACGAGGTCACGGCCTCATGCACAAACGCCTTGGAAATGCGCATCGTCGGCCAGGAAAACAACCTGCATTGATCATCCAGATCCCCGGTTACCCGCGCTCCAAGTTCCCGCAGCGGCTGGTCCCCCCAGGCGTCGGCGGCGCTTTGAATGGCCCCTCCATTGCACGCGGAATAATAG
>JABEVA010000373.1 GCA_013044065.1 Phycisphaerae bacterium | reverse complement strand
GCCCGATGGCGGTGCGGATATCATTTTGCTGGACAATATGTCGGTGAACGCTGTGGCGCAGGCCGTGATCATGCGGACTACCCAGGCTCAGCCCGGCCATCCTTTGTTGGAGGTTTCCGGCGGCATCACGCTGGAAAATCTCCCGGCAGTTGCGGCCACCGGCGTGGACCGGGTGAGTATCGGCGCTTTGACCCATCACGCCGTTGGCTTGGATCTATCGATGGAGTTTTCATAAATGAGAGATAGCTTTGATCGCGACGGCATTTCCCGTATGGCCGGGCAAGTTCTCGCTCAACTGGTTCAGCGCCAGCCGCAATCCATCAGCCACCTGGCCCACGAGCACGAATGTTCGCCGGGCTTAATTCTAGCCGCCGTGGATGCCTTGCGAAGATCCGGTTGCATCTTGGAGCAGCAACGGGACAACGTGCTGGTGCGGCAAAGCCATTGGAAATGGTGGCGCGGCGTATTGGAAGATATCAGCAGCCAACGAGGCACAACCCTTGGCCGCCACGTGCTTAGTTACGAATCCACCAGCAGCACCAATGATGTCTGTCGGCAGGCGGCGGGCCAGATGGGCCGTCCAAACGGCGAAACGTTGGTCGTATTAGCGGATCATCAATCCGCCGGTCGCGGCCGGCGCGGCCATCGGTGGGAGGCCCGGAGTGGGCAATCTTTGCTGTTATCGGTGTTGTTTCCCGCAGACCAGTGTCTAAGCGCGCAGGCTGTCACCCTCTGCGCGGCCATCGCCTGCGCCATATCCGTGGAGCGCTTCGCGTGCCAACCCGTCCATTTGAAATGGCCCAATGATGTGATGGTGGCCGGCCGCAAAGTCGGCGGCATCCTGGTTGAAACCATTCCTGCAGGACCGATTAAGAGGGCCAACCCGCGGCAAGTCCATCCGGCGGTTATTTTGGGGATTGGAATTAATGTGACCCAGACCGCAGATGATTTTCCAATGGAACTGCAGAGCAAGGCGGGGTCGATTCGCCTTGCCTCCGGCGAAATGGTGGACCGTCTGGCGCTGGCGGTGGAGTTGCTGGGCGAAATCGAACGCTGCTGCATGCCAGGGCTTTCGCCGGAACAAATTGCCATTGAATGGAAAAGACGTTGCCATCTGGTGAACCGCATGGTACGCGTGACCCATCATGGGGTGGAACTTGAGGGGCGCGTGGTCGACTTGGATCCCAGCGTAGGCTTGGTGATCACTGATGCCCACGGACGCACCCACTTTGCCGATGCCGGCGCTACCAGCCTAGTGGAAACCTAAGCCGGGCCGGCACGCTGGCGCCCGCTGGGCCGCATGCAGCCTTCTTCCCATCCAAACAAATCATAGCGGCCGCCTTGCCGCATCAGCCCAAAAACCAACATTCCATGCCTCCATCGCCAATCTTGATGGTTTCTTGATGTCCAGCAGGCTTAATTTGATGCGGCCTTGATTCCATCGTGCCGTATGATCCATTATCACTGTGGGTGAACGCGATACAGGAGTTGCCAATGTTTTGGATTTATTTGATTTTGGCCGTGGCTTTCTTTTTGAGTTGTCTGGGGTTGCTGGCGATGTGTAGCTATTTAATGGAGAACCGTCAATGACCGTGCTTTATTGGATCGGCGGTATTCTTTCCGCCCTGCTTTTAATTTATCTGTTTGTGGCACTCCTTTTTCCGGAGAAATTTTCATGACACCCAACGCCTGGCTGCAAATAGCATTGCTGATAGGAACGGTGCTGCTGCTGGTAAAACCCGTCGGCACACACATGGCTCATGTGTATGAAAACCAGCCGGTACCTGGTCTGGGTAAAGTCCTTGGCCCGGTGGAACGCGGTATGTACCGCCTATGTGGCATATCCGCCAACCATCAGCAGGATTGGAAAAGCTACACCGTGGCCCTGCTGCTGTTTAATATGCTGGGATTCCTGGCGGTCTATTTCATTCAAAGGTGGCAGGGTTGGTTGCCGCTGAACCCGGCCCATATGCCGGGAGTAACCCCCAGCGCCTTGGCCTTTAACACCGCGGCCAGTTTCATCACCAATACCGACTGGCAAAACTATGCCGGTGAATCGACTATGAGCTACTTCACGCAAATGGCGGCGCTGACGGTGCAGAATTTTCTCTCCGCCGCCACCGGCCTGACGGTGCTGGTGGCGCTGGTGCGCGGGCTGGCCCGCAAAACTACCACCGAACTGGGCAGCTTCTGGGTGGATTTAACACGCAGCGTTCTCTATATTTTGCTGCCGCTTTCGCTGATTTTGGCCATAGCGTTGATTTGGCATGGTGTCCCGCAGACGTTGGAACAATACATCACCGTCCATCTGGTGCAGCCGTTTCATCAGGCGGGCGGTACCGCAAGCGCTCGATCTACAACCATCACCACCCAAACTATCGCCATCGGTCCGGTCGCTTCGCAGGAGGCCATTAAAGAACTGGGAACCAACGGCGGTGGTTTTTTTGACGCCAACTCCGCCCATCCGTTTGAAAACCCAACCGGATTGACCAATTTCCTGGAGGAATTGGCTATCCTGCTGTTGCCGCTGGCATTTTGCTACACGTTTGGCCGCATGGTGGGAGACACCCGGCAGGGTTGGGCCGTGCTGGCGGCCATGGTCATCTTGCTTGTGGCCCTTATGATACCCTGTGTGATGGCCGAGCAGGCCGGCAACCCGCTGCTGGCCAAATTCTGCAACCAACGGCCCACGCCGCTGCAACCGGGCGGCAACATGGTGGGCAAGGAATCACGTTTCGGACCCGTGAACTCCGCCATTTTTAACACAGTCGCCACCGGCACATCCACCGGGGCCGTAAACGCCATGACGGATTCCTTCACGCCCCTCGGCGGTTTGTGTCCGCTGTGGCTGATGCAGCTTTCGGAAGTGGCTCCCGGTGGTGTGGGGTCGGGCCTGTATGGCATGTTGATGTTTGTCCTGATTACCGTGTTTATCGCCGGTTTGATGATTGGCCGAACGCCGGAATACCTGGGTAAAAAAATCGAAGCCTTTGAGATGAAAATGGCGTCCGTTGCCATTCTGGTGCCCCCGGCGCTGGCGCTGGTGGGTACGGCGATTGCCTGCGTTACCGCTGCGGGTCTTGCGGGTATTGCCAATCCTCAAGCCCACGGCTTTTCCGAAATGCTTTACGCCATGACTTCGCAATCCAACAACAACGGCTCGGCCTTTGCCGGCCTTAGCGGCGACACCACGTTTTATAATCTTCTCGGCGGCCTGCTGATGCTGGCGACCCGCTTCTGGACCATTATTCCCACCATGGCCATTGCCGGATCGCTGGCTCGCAAGAAAATTATTCCGGCCGGATCGGGCACGCTATCGACGTATTCACCGCTGTTTGTATTTATTTTGCTCGCCATCATTGTGGTGGTGGTGGCCCTGACCTTTTTCCCCGCCCTGGCCTTGGGGCCCATCGTTGAACAACTGCAAATGATGGCGGGCCATTGGTAACGGTTGGCTCTCTTAAGGAGTTTATAACATGGCCACCAACAAATCTCTGAATTTGTTCAAAGGTGATATTCTGCGCCAGGCGATGATAGACTCGTTGCTGAAGCTTAATCCGCGCCATCAGGCCCGTAATCCGGTCATGTTTGTTGTATACATTGGAAGTATTCTCACCACAGCCCTGTGGGTACAGGCTCTTTTCGGACATGGCGAAGCGCCGACATGGTTTATCTTCTGGGTGTCGCTGTGGTTATGGTTTACGGTACTGTTTGCCAATTTTGCCGAGGCCATGGCCGAAGGCCGCGGCAAAGCCCAGGCGGATACGCTGCGGCGGGCGCGTAAAGATACCACCGCCCGCAAGTTGACCACCCCGCAGCGGCACGCCCAACAAAACTCGGTGCCCGCGTCGTCGCTGCGCAAGGGGGATCTTATTTTATGTGAAGCCGGCGATATCATTGCCGCCGATGGCGAAGTGGTGGCCGGTGTCGCCTCCGTGGATGAATCCGCCATTACCGGTGAATCCGCGCCGGTAATCCGCGAAGGCGGGGGCGATAGGTCCAGCGTGACCGGCGGGACGCACGTACTTTCCGATTGGCTGGTGATTCGCGTAGGAGCCAACCCGGGTGAGGCCTTTCTCGATCGGATGATTGCCATGGTGGAAGGAGCCAAGCGACAGAAAACCCCCAACGAAATCGCCCTGAATATTCTGCTGGCGGGTTTTACCATTGTTTGTCTGCTGGCCACGGCCACGCTGCTGCCATTTTCCATTTACTCGGCCAACAGCGTCAATAGCACCCTGGCCGCCGCCGGCAAAGCCGCCAGTGCTTCGCCGGTGTCCATCACCATTTTAGTAGCCCTGCTGGTCTGCCTGATACCGACCACCATTGGGGCGTTGCTTTCGGCCATTGGCATTGCCGGAATGGACCGCATGATTCAGGCCAATGTCATTGCCACGTCGGGCCGGGCGGTGGAGGCCGCCGGTGATGTGGATGTGCTGCTGCTGGATAAAACCGGCACCATTACCTTGGGCAATCGGCAGGCGGTGGCTTTCCATCCGGCAGGTGGCGTGGCGGAGAAGGATTTGGCCGATGCGGCCCAGTTGAGTTCACTGGCGGACGAAACGCCGGAAGGCCGGTCGGTGGTGATTCTGGCTAAAAATAAATTTGCTTTGCGCCAGCGTCAGGTGGATGAATTAGGCGCGGAATTTGTGCCCTTTACAGCCCAGACGCGCATGTCGGGGGTGAACCTGCACGACCGGCACATTCGCAAAGGGGCCGATGCGGCCATTGAGCAATACGTGCAGTCGCTGGGTGGACATTTTCCCGCCGATATTCGCTCCACCGCGGATAACATTTCGCGCGGCGGCGGCACGCCACTGGTGGTGGCCGATGGAGCCACAGCCTTGGGCGTGATTGAACTCAAAGATATTGTGAAAGGCGGCATTCGCGAGCGTTTTGCGGAACTGCGGTCCATGGGCATTAAAACGGTGATGGTGACGGGCGATAATCCGCTGACCGCTGCTGCCATTGCCGCGGAAGCCGGTGT
>JABEVA010000372.1 GCA_013044065.1 Phycisphaerae bacterium | reverse complement strand
CCGCCGCCGCCATCGCGCCCGAAAAAAATCTGCCCCCGCCACGTCCAAACCCGCCCGCGGCTTCATTTTCCATAAACATCTTCCCGTCACCACGTACCGCTGAACCAAACCGCTTTACTGGCATAATGTCTCCAATCTGTTTGAACAATTCCGCCAAAATCGCCGGTCCGCGTCATGTTCGGGTCGGTGTGGCGAAAACCTGCACCGCCTTCACTTGGCATGTTGCGAACAAAATTTCTAAGCCGCGCCGGTGAATTTTTTCCCCATTCAAACTTCACCGCTGGCGGTACCTTCGTCGCCCGGCCACTAAAACCACTGCTTGAAGTCGCCGGTGCCAGCCCCTTGCCCGCCATCTGTTCTTCTCACCACCGGCAGAGATTATAAGTTATGATGCCAGCCTGTCAAAAGAAAAGCAACCCGCCCCAGAGACGAGGTGGATTTTGCTGGGCTGAGGTCAGCAATCAGTGATCCGCGTAGGCCGACGGCGATTCACCATCCCAATGTTTAGCAGGATCAACTCCGGTTAGGAGCCTCAACCCCTTGGCCTCGCGCGAGCCGTGGTTGCGTGGCTTGAGTCGCCCCTCTTCGAACCGAACGAGCAGATTTCCCGCCGCCGATGCGTCTGGCCAGGCTACCCCATGGGCCGCCCCAACGCCGCGAAGCAGCGGCCCCACAAATTCCCCCGCAGGCTGCGGGGCCTTGGATCTGACAAAACCAGCCAACCGCCTCAAGTCCGTTTTCATGCAGGTCAGCGTCCTAAAAAACCGATAGGTCGATAGCCGACGTGGTATAATGGCGGCAGTAACCTGGAGATTAAAACGATGTGTGGCATTGTGGCGTATGTCGGTAATAAAGATGTGCAACCTCTTCTGTTGGAAGGACTTAAGCGACTTGAATACCGCGGGTACGATTCGGCAGGGGTGTGCATTCAGGCCAGTGGACAATTTTTTATAAAAAAAGCCGCCGGGCGCATCAGCGTTCTGGAGGCCGCGTTGGATCAGCAGCCACACGCCAATCGCGGCAAGGTAGGCATGGCCCACACCCGCTGGGCCACCCACGGGGCTCCCACCGAGGTCAACGCCCATCCACACACTGATGATAAGGCCAACATTGCCGTGGTCCACAACGGCATCATCGAAAATTATGCCTCCCTCAAGCAATTTCTTACCGCAAAAGGGCATAAGTTTGTCAGCCAGACCGATACTGAAGTGCTGGCGATGCTCGTCGGCCACTTTTATCAGGGCGATATCGCCAAGGCCGTTCAACTGGCCCTGCGCGAAGTCCGCGGAACCTATGGTTTAGCGGTCATGTGTGCTGCGGAAACGGATACTCTGATTGTGGCCCGGCGCGGTTCGCCGCTGATCATCGGAGTCGGTAAAGATGAATATGTCGTGGCCTCCGATGCCTCGGCCATTGTCGAACACACCACGCAGGTCATTTACCTTAATGACAATGAAATGGCAGTTATCCGGCCCGGCGGCTTTAAGACCATGACCACCGATGATGTTCCCGTGACCAAAGAAATCACCGCGGTGGAATTCTCCATTCAGCAAATTGAACTCGGTCAATATGCGCATTTCATGCTCAAGGAGATATTTGAACAGCCGGAAGCCCTCGCCAACGCTTTGCGCGGCCGGGTGGATTTGCAGGAAGGCCGGGTCGTGCTCGGCGGCATTGGACCGTACAGTCGCGATATCGTCCGTGCTCGCCGCATTATCATCACCGGATGCGGTACCGCCTGGCACGCGGGCCTGGTGGGTGAATTTCTTTTTGAGGAACTGGCCAAAATTCCCACCGAAGTGGAATACGCCAGTGAATTCCGTTATCGCAATCCGATTATTGAAGACGGAACCATCGTGCTGGCGATCAGTCAATCCGGCGAAACCGCCGACACCCTGGCCGCCCTGCGCGAAGCCAAGGATCGTGGGGCCTTGAGTCTGGGGATCGTCAATGGCGTTGGCAGCACCATAGCCCGTGAAACCGACGCCGGCATTTATCTCCACGTCGGCCCCGAAATCGGTGTCGCCAGCACCAAAGCTTTCACCGGGCAAATCATCGTGGAGGCCCTGCTGGCTCTGTCGATCGCCCGTCGCAAGTACATGAGCCAGGCCGTGCTCAATGAATTCCTGCAGGCCATCATGCGCATTCCCGATCAGATGCGCCACGTGCTCGAACAAAGCGAAGCGATTCGTCAGGCCGCCTGCCAGTACATCCATCGCGAAAACTGGCTCTTCCTTGGTCGTGGCTTCAACTATCCAGTCGCCCTGGAAGGTGCCCTGAAACTCAAGGAAATCAGCTACATCCATGCTGAAGGATTGCCCGCCGCCGAAATGAAACATGGCCCCATCGCCTTAATCAATCCCGGTATGCCCGCCGTGTTTGTCGCGACCCGCGGCAGTCAATACGAAAAACTGCTCGGCAACATTCAGGAAGTGAAAGCCAGGGGCGGCAAAATTATCGCCGTCGCCAGCGAAGGCGACAACCATATTCATGGCGTTGCCGACCACGTATTTACCGTCCCGGAAACCATCGAACCCCTCCAGCCCTTGCTCACCGTATTGCCGCTGCAACTGCTGGCTTATCATGCCGCCGTTGCCCGCGGCTGCAATGTGGACAAACCCCGCAATCTGGCCAAGAGTGTCACCGTGGAATAGGGTCTGCAAGGAGCCAAGCCGGCAGGCAAATGGACCAGCCAGAAAGGGTGAAGTTACTACTGCCAGGTCTCTAACGGACCGCCGGCCATGAGGCAAAGGCTGCTCCAGATTTTGGCGATGGGCATTGACCACACGCGATATCCGTGCAGCCCAAAGAGGCAACTCGTCCACCTGCACCGCCGAGGTCGTCTCAACCCGATAAAATCGGTCATTGGCATGATTTTATTCCATCGTCCCTCAATGCCAGCAGCCTACACCCGCTGCGCCACCATCATTTCTCGATTGCCAATACCTCTTCGGCACCACATAATGGCAAGTTGATAACGATGCGCTCTCGCTTAGCGGAGATTGTCGGCATGACGTGCAATATCTTTAGATCGATCCAGATGCGGTTCATTGGGCTGATGGCGTTGGCGACAATCGCCTCGTCATCGGCCAGCGCGGCGGTTTTACAAGTGGGCCCGGGGCACCAATTTCACAGCATCGCCCGGGCCGTGCGCGTGGCCCGACCTGGCGACATCATTAAAGTCTGGCCCTTGCCGGATGGAACGGCTTATCGCCAGGTAGCGGTGCTGATGAAAAAGCCACGCATTACCATTGAATCCGCTCTTCCGGGTCGATACGTGAAGATTAATGGCCAAGGATTTGATTATTCCGGACGTCAACCCCTTCCGCGAGCAATTTTTCAATTTGACCCCACCGCTGACGGCTGCACGCTTCGCGGCTTTGATCTTGCCGGTGCCCACAACAATTCGTTCAATGGGGCCGGCGTGCGTATCAACGCCGCCAATCATATCGTCATCCGCAACTGCTGCATTCACGGCAATGATATGGGCATTATGAGCAATGGTGAGCTTTCCCATCATACCGGGGCAGGACAAGTCATTGAAGACTCTCTGATTACAAAAAATGGCACATTTCACCAGGCCGGATATAACCACAATTTGTATCTGGGGGGAACCAGCGCCCTCATCCACGGATGCGAGATTTCCGATAGTCTTACCGGCCACAACCTTAAAAGCCGTGCCCATATTACCTGGGTGGAATATTGCTATATCCACGGCTCGGCCAATCGTGAGCTGGATCTGGTCGACGATCGCGGCAATACCAATCAACCGCACAGCGACGCAGTGGTGCTGGGCTGTATTATCATCAAGAAAAGGAAGATGTCCGGCAATCGGGAAGTCATTAACTTCGGACGTGATGGCGGTGCCAATCACACCGGAACACTCTATCTGGTTCACAACACCATATTCACCCCCTATTACACCGGCGCGTTGGTACTTTCCGCTCCCGGGGCCAAGCTGGTGATGGTAGACAACAAAATTCTCAATCCCTCTCACCACGCAGTATTGCTCGATTGCATCAATGGCGCTCTCGTGCGCAACTTGACAGGCGCCGGCAATTGGATCTCGCCCGCCTACGGGGCCTTGGCAAAACGGCTTGGCGGACCAATGATTCCATGGCGAAGTCTTAAACTGCCTTGGCAGCGAATTCATCTGCGCCCCCAACCGCTGCTGCGTTTTGCCGGCCTCGGACATCTGATCCGCTATCGTCATCCACAACCCGGTGCCGGGCCGTTGCGTCTGCCTTGACGCACATTCAAGGAAAGGCCGTTATGGTACCCGTGTTTGCAAATTCTCACTCAAGGTCGTCATTGAATCTGCCAATGGCTGGGCAATCAGGCAAAGCGGCGTTGGCCTCCAGAGGTGTTTTACGCCGGTCCGGTATGTCCGCATTACTGGCGCTGGCGGCGATGACGGGCACGCTCCCCGTGGCGCAAGGCCACACCCCGTGGCGGCGAATCGGACTGACCCAATTGCGGGCAGCAGCTCCGGAGCTTAATGGCACCGGAATAACCGTGGCCCAAGTAGAAGCATCGCTTTGCCCTCATGGGGACAAATTCGAACCAAATTGTGCGGCCACGGGCCAACCCTCCTTCAAATTCACGTTTATAAATTGCTCCGGAACAGTGGGGGTGAAGCCGGATATTCGAGCTCAGTCCGCCCACGCAACGCGGGTTGGTTGGATCTTTTACGGCAACCGCGGTGGCAACGTTATGACGGGCGTATGCCCCGACGTAAGCCATATTGACGTGTGGAATGCCCAGGCACTCTATCGCCAGTTATGCCGCGCCAGCCCGTCGCTGATTCCGCCAGGCCAAATCGCCGCACCGGCCGTGATCAATCAGAGCTATGTTTTTGAGGATGCCGCTACTGTCGAAATTCGATCGGTCGATGCTGTTTTCGATAATTATGCCGCACGCCACAATACGCTTTTTATTTCCGCCATTGGCAATGGCTTGGCGATGACTACCGAAACCGGCTGGCCCAGCCAGGTGAACCCACCCGCCGACGCCTACAACGACCTGGCTGTGGCGACATGCAACGGCACCACCGGCATCGGCCCGGCCTGCGATGGCCGCTCCAAGCCGGATATCAGCGCTCCGGGAACGGAAACCAGTTATGCCGCCCCACTGGTATCCGGCGCTGCGGCACTACTGCTCCAAGCCGGGAAGGAAGGGCTGGGCGGAAGTACCACCGCCGACACGGATATTCGCGTCATCAAAGCCCTGCTTCTTAATGGAGCGACCAAACCCGCGGACTGGACAAATTCATACACTATTTACAAACACGTGTACATTTTTAATGCACCGAACGCTTTTACCTTCACGCCGCTGGATCCACGCTATGGCTCAGGGGTGCTTAACGTTTACCACGCCTACGAAGGTCTCCTGGCAGGTGAACATTCGCCCACCGCCAGCACCACCTTGAATGGGCAATCCATGCCGACCGCATATACCTATGCCGCAGCGCCACAACCTCTCAAGGGCTGGAATCTTGGGGCCAGCAACACCAGGGCCGGCAGCAATCGACTGCATCACTATCTCTTTGTTCTCCCGAAGACGGCGGGAACCTCCTGGAATTTAACCGCCACGTTGGATTGGAATGTCACTTGGGCCGGCACCACACTCCTGATGGACCATTTTTATCTTTATCTACTCAATGCTTCCGGCGAGGTGGCTTGGAGTAAAAGCCCAATCGATAACGTACAACAAATTCACCTAAACAAACTGGCTCCGGGCACGTACGACTTGGTGGTCATGGAGCATGGCTCCCCGGTACCGATTCCCCGCAGCCATTACGCACTGAGTTGGGATTTTACTCCGGTCTATCCCGGGCGTCGCACCCTGACCGATGGGCGGCATCGTTAACATTTGGCGACAGTTTTGGCGGCCCTGTATTTCCCCGCTCATCTGAACCTCCATCGCCAGCCCGCCGCTTTATCCCTTTCCTCTCGGGCGCTCCATTGCCACTGCTGAATTAAAGTGCCCAGGCAGGCGACACCCAATGTCAGCAGTACAAATGCGCTGAGCGTAAGCAACCGTGCCTTCAAGGCCCACCGGTTCCATGCAACCGGCGCATCCTCCCGAAGCAGCGCCAGCAAACCGCCAACGAACATGGCAGAACCTTGCAGCGTGAAGAAGAAAATTAGCGCCGCACGAAAGACCAGGAAGGACATCACACCCACCGCGATAAGCCCCAGAATCGCGGCCAGAAGTACCATTTCGGGTGGCGAATGCATCCAGTGGGATACCGCCATGCCCATTAAACAGCCCGCCACCGCCCCGACCAGCGCGAAAGCCATTTCCAGCATCGGCACCAGGGCAATGGCCGCAATAACGGCCACTGCCACCACCACCACCGCGACCAAAAGCGATTTGTCCGCCACAACCATGGCCAACACCCAGCCCATGGCGATGACGTCAACGGCAATGATCCAGCGATACAACCACCGGGATAAAAGCAGCAACAGCAATCCCAGCACCACCAAAATCGCCGCCGAGAGAAATTTTTCCTGTTGCAGCACCGCCATGAAATGGGAAGCCAAACCGTGCTCAAGGGGCTGCTGCCAAAAACTGGTACCGGGATTTTGCACATTGAATCCTTGATGGCTCAACGACTATGTAGGGCCAACAACTAGCCCAATGTTTTTTGGAACCTTGACCATCAGACAGCTTTTTTGGCCTCCGGCTTTTTGGTCATCTCCTTTTTCTGCCGCTGCGCTTGATGCCAAACCTGCGCCACCTGCAACAGAATGCCGCCGATCGCTGTGCCCAACACCAACCACAATAAATTCAACTGCTCCAGCCAGTGCGCCAGAAGTTGGGGGGCAAACGCCCGCCCCAAGACCGCCAATGAAAGCCCCAGCACAACCGTGCCCACACACGCGCTGGCCAATACGCAAGTGGCTCGCCAGAACCACCAGCCCAGCAACAGCACGACCAGGGCGGATCCAAACGCCACGCCTTGGGCCTTATTGCGCGTAGCCCGCGGCAGTTGTACTACTCTCTGCCACCAGCCCGACCAGCGATCCTGTGCATTATGCCATATCCGCCACATTTGCTCGTCCGGCTGATGACGAGTGGGAGCTGCGGCACCCTGATCTATCCGGTGCGGAACCGGTTTGGAATGGCTTGGAGGTTTTACACGGTGTTGCATGGCAAACGCGGAAAGGATGGTAACGGCCACCAGCCCGGCCACAAGAGTCGCCTGAGCCAGGCGAAAACCGATGGAACCCAGCAGTGCACCAATAATCGCCAGGATGATTGCACTGGCGAAATTCACAATAGGCCAATGCCACAACAATGGGGCCAGGTATCCACAAAAACCGCCCAAGGCCGCCAAGACCATGGTCAAAGCCGGTCGAGCCATGCGAAAGCCCGCCAGCCACAGCACCGTGCCCACAAACAAACCCAAAAACGCCACAATAATAAGCGTTTGATCTGGCTTTAATGGCGAAATAAATG
>JABEVA010000371.1 GCA_013044065.1 Phycisphaerae bacterium | reverse complement strand
GCCCAGAAGCTGGGCGTTTTGTTAAAAGCCCAGCACTTTCCGGATCCGCTGGGGCGGCCCACCGTAGGCAAACGCGAGCACTTGCAGGCCCTGACGGCGGCTCAACTGCGGGCGGATTTCCAAACGCGATTCACGCCGCAGGGGGCAATTTTGACGGTGGCCGGCGACTGTGATTTTAAGCAGGTAACCGACTTGGTGGAAAAGCACTTCGGCGGGTGGCGGAACCCACCGCGGCGCGCGACCTCCGCAAAGCCGGCACCGCGCGGCACCTTGCACATCACGCAGGCGACCAATCAGGTCCAAATAGGACTGGCGATGGATTCGGTGCCGGAATCTCATGCGCAAAGCATCCTGATTAAAATGGCGGTGGGCGTATTGAGCGGAGGCATGGGAGCCAGACTGTTTTCGGAAATACGCGAAAAACAGGGCTTGTGCTACAGCGTCCATGCTGGTTATCAAAGCAGCAGGGAACAGGCGGCCATTCTCGGTTACGCCGGTACCGGGCCGGATCGGGCCCAGCGCACGCTGGATTCCTTCATGCGGGAAATTCAGCGGCTGGGCACAGGCGTAACGGAAGAGGAACTGGAAAGGGCACGTATCGGCATGAAAAGCCGCACCATCATGCAGGGGGAAAGCCCCGCCGCCCGGGCCGGGGCGTTGGCGCATGATTTTTATCACTATGGTCGACCGTGGACTCTCGACGAATTGCGATCACGCATTGAAAGCGTTGCACTTGCGGATCTAAACGCGTATCTGGCGGTAAATCCATTTGGCCCGGTGACCTTGGTAACAATTGGTCCCAATGCCCTTACGGTACCGGCCTGAGCGGCCCAGGAAATGATGTTGGTTAATCCGGGAGTTATACATGATCAGTTTCAAACAAGTGACGCTGCCCAATGGTCTGGATGTGATTGCCGAGGTCAATCCGCAGGCCCAAAGCGCGGCGTTGGGGTTTATGGTACAAACGGGGGCCAGGGATGAACAACCCGAGGTGGCCGGCGTTTCGCATTTTCTTGAGCACATGATGTTCAAGGGTACGCCACGGCGGTCGGCGGCGGATGTTAACCGTGAATTTGACGCCATGGGAGCCAGCAACAACGCTTTTACCTCCAACGAGGTCACCTGCTATTGGGCGCATGTGCTTCCGGAGTTTTTGCCGCGGGCCTTGGATCTACTGGCGGATATGATGCGGCCGGCCCTGCGGAACGAAGATTTTGATATGGAAAAAAAGGTAATTTTAGAGGAAATCGCCCTATATTTGGACCGTCCCACCCATGTGCTCTTTGAGGCGATCATGGCGGATTATTTCGCCGGCCACGCTTTGGGACAAAGCGTGCTGGGCACCCGCGAATCCATCACCGCCTTGGCGCAGCCGCAGATGCGTGCATATTTTGATGCTCATTATGGCCCAGGCAATATGGTGCTGGCGGCGGCTGGCAATGTGGACTGGGACCGGCTGGTAGGCTGGATCGAAGGGGCGGCGGCGTCATGGCGACATCTGGACATTCGGCGGGATTACACCGTGCCGCAGCCGCAGCCGCGCCGGCGCCACATTGTGGATGCGAAGCTCAAGCGGCATTACATAGCGCTGATGTGCCCCGGCCCCAGCGCTCAGGATAAGCAGCGCCATGCATGCCAGGTCTTGGCGGATGTTATCGGCGATCATGAAGGATCGCGGCTGTATTGGGCTTTGGTCGAGCCGGGACTGGCGGATGAAGCCGATTTTTCGTTTTATCCGCTGGATCGGACCGGGAGCTTTTTCGCGTATGCCTCCTGCGATCCGGCACGCCGGGATCAGGTGGAGGACGTGCTGCTGGCGGAAATAAATAAAGTGCGCAAAGATGGTGTGACCGGGGCGGAGGTGGTGCGCAGCAAAAACAAAATTGAAACCGCGGCCGTGCTGCACGGAGAATTGCCGCTGGGGCGGATGCGTTCCATCTGCGCCCGCTGGACGTATACGCACGAATATCGTCGGCTGGAAGAGGAATTAGCGGAATTGGAGGCGGTTTCGGGTGCGGACATTCAGGAAGTATTGCGGCATTATCCATGGTCGCCGGTGACAATCACCACTCTGGGGCCGGAATAGATGCCGGCTATGGCAAGTCGGGGGCGGGTGGGTATGATATTCAATCGCGTTGGTTATTACCAGGAGATCAGACGGTGGTCAAGACGGATGAAGTGTTGAAGCGGCTGGACGGGTTTACGATCGAAATACCCTCCTGGGGATTCGCGGATACGGGCACGCGGTTTGGCAAATTTTTTCAGGATGCGGCGGCGGCCACCATTGATGAGAAGTTCGCCGATGCCGGCCATGTACATGCTTTGACCGGGTGCTGCCCCACGGTGGCGGTGCATGGGCTCTGGGATTTCAAAAAAGACCAATCTCCGCGGGAGGTGGCGGCCCTGGCCCGCAGGCACGGAGTGCGGGTGGGATCCATCAACCCCAATGTTTTTCAGGATCAGCAGTACAAATGGGGCAGCATTGCCAACCGCTCGGCGGAAATACGCAAAATGGCCGCGGACCATATCATTGAATCGGTACGTATCGGGCAGGCGGTGGGCAGCAATGTGCTTTCCATTTGGCTGGGGGATGGCCTGAATTACCCCGGGCAGGGCGACATTATCGCCCGCAAACGCTGGGTGGCGCAGGCCCTGAAAGCAGTACATGCCACCATGCCCGCGAAAATGACCATGCTGCTGGAATACAAACCGTTTGAACCCGCGTTTTACGCCACCGATATCGCCGATTGGGGCATGGCGCTGCTGCTGTGCAAGGCGGCGGGAAAACAGGCCCGCGTGCTGGTGGACACCGGACACCATTATCCTTCGGTGAATATCGAACAAATTGTAGCCTGGCTGTTGGACGAAGGCATGTTGGGCGGCTTTCATTTCAATGACCGCAAGTATGCCGATGATGATCTGACCATGGGGTCTATTGACCCATACCAGACATTTCGCATCTTCCACGAAATTGAGAACCATCGGTTCCGCACGGGCAAGGACCCCGCCTTGGCCTACATGGTGGATCAGAGCCACAACCTCAAGCCGAAGATTGAAGCCATGCTGCAAACGGTCGATATGGCCCAGCAGCTTTATGCCAAGGCCTGTCTGGTGGACCGCAAAGAGTTGGCGCTGGCCCAGGGGCGGGAAGATCTGGTAGCCAGCGAGTCGATTGTGCGCGATGCTTTTTTAACCGATGTACGACCGCTGCTGGCCCAGTGGCGCAAGGCCCACAAGCTGCCGATTGACACAATGGCCGCCCATCGCGAAAGCCGCTATGAAGCCCGCGCGGCTGCGGAAAGACGGGCCTGCCATGGACCTAAGGCGGGCGGCGGCTATGCTTAGGGAATACACGCGGCGCGGTCCGCGGGCTCAACAATAACGGTGCGTCCATGATACCGGGCCATGCACATCTAAAACGGAGACGCTTTCATGCCGGCCTGCTGGCGGCATTGGCGCTGGTACTCGCCGCCACCGGCTGCTTGGGCCTGCTTATTTTACAGGGATTGCCGCACCGAGAGGTCAATGAATTGGTGGAGCTGCTTGCGGCGGGCATTGGCGTCGTGATGGCGGCAGGCGGGGTGATTGCCGACCTCAACGATGGTCAAACAAAATTGCCTTGGCCGGGACACCGAACGCTTGAATTTTACAGATCCAGTGCCCGCTGGTTGATGGCGATGTTGCAACTGGCGGCCATGACGGCCATGATTTTGGTTATTTATTACCGCCTGCTGGGGCATCCGCTGCCGCGGTTTTAGAATTTGCCAGGGGTTTTGTTATGCCAGCCGCAAGAGTCTCCGAATTTCCGGTTGATCCTCAGTTTTTGGACCGGTGGTCGCCGCGGGCCTTTTCGCCCCAACCCCTGACCCACGCACAGGTGCAAAGGGACTGGGCAAAAATAAATTCGGATTTTACGGCGCAGTAATTTTGGCTGCTGGCAAGACGCGAGCGAGGCGCATACCCTGGCCTTGGGTCTGTTAGGAGCGAGCAACGCCGCCGGCGGCCAAAAGAACCAGCCGGAAAGTGTGAAGTTATTTTTGCCCGGTCCCAGACGGTTTTGGAGGCGGCCCGCTGGGCACCATCGTCTTTTAACGAGCAGCCATGGTTATTTGTGTTTGCCCAGAGCGCTGCGGACCTGACCAAATTCCGGCCGCTGCTGATGGATCAAAATCGCCTCTGGGCGGACCAAGCTCCGGTATTGGTGCTGATTTTTGTCCGCAGGCATTTTCCGCACAACGGCAAGCCCAACCGCCACTACATGTTTGATACCGGAGCGGCTTGGATGAGCCTGGCATTGCAGGCTCGGAAGCTGGGACTCTACGCTCATGCCATGAGTGCCTTTCATCAAGAGCAGGCGTACGAAACGCTGGGCGTTCCGGCAGATCGCTAGGAAGCCGTATGCGCCGTCGCGCTCGGGCGGTATGGAGATGCGGACGGGCTTCCGCCGACACTGGCGGAAAAGGAGGCACCCGGGCCGCGCCAGCCATTGACCAACATCGCCCACGAGGGCGGCTATCATGCCCAATAGCCCGGAATAAGAGGTTCCGGGCGCTTGGCCGAACAGGTAATGCGTGCCGCCACCGGCGGAACTTGGCCGGGTATGGGCAAGTGTGCAGGTTTTGCTAGAGTAAGTTGCGGGATTTTCAGCCGGTGCAGGCAGATCTGACTTTTCCGCCGCCCAAGCCGTATAATGTGGGCGGTGCGGCGGTATTCTTTGTCGCCTTAAGAGGTCAATGGCATGGCG
>JABEVA010000370.1 GCA_013044065.1 Phycisphaerae bacterium | reverse complement strand
CCAACGTAACGGTCTGGGCCAGCCCCGCCTGATTGGCTGCGATCGCCGCCGCCATGGAACTATTGGCCGCCGCCGCCTGGGCCTGCACCTGACTAACCGCATTGGCAAGCTGAGCCAGCGCCGCCTGCGCCGCCGCCAGGCTCACCTGCGGCGTTGGCGGGGTATAGCCAAAAATGCCGGTTTCATAACCAATCAGTGTACCGATGTGCGGGGCGGTCAGCGTAGCCGGAATCGCTGTACCGCCGATCACGTTATCGATCGCCGCCGATGCGGTTACTGATCCACTGATCGCGCCCCATGCCTGCACGCTTTGCAGAATACCATAGGTAGAATCCTGCGTACCTTGGCTCGTGCCCGCGGTGAACGAGGCATCAATCAAATCAAAGCCTTGCACACTGCCGATGGCATGATCGCCGATGAACGTGCCATAAATCGGGCCGGTGGACATCATTTGTGTAATATCATGTCCGGCGGTTGCTGTGGCCCCGCTGGTGGCCGTGCCGATGCCGCCGTAGGAAATCAGTTGAATATCCCCGCCCGCCGTAGCCACCGGCGTCAGCACGCCCAGCGAAGAGATGACGATATTGCCAACCGCGTTCACGCTTGGTGTAGCACTGCCCAAGGCCGCCAACTGGGCATTACCGCCGGAACCGAAATTACCCGCCAAATACCCGCCCGCGGCAATCTGCAAAGTCTGCCCGGCATAAACCGCATTGGTACCACTGCCCGTGGTGATATGGCCCAACGCAATCAGTGTAACATCCTGCCCGGCGGTAACACTGGTAAGCGCAGCATCCGTACCGATGATGGCACTGATGGTGCCGCTGGCCGAAGCCAGCGACCCCTCGAACGAGCCGCCCGCGGTAAGCGAAACGCCCTGTCCACCGGCAATGGAATCCGCCGCCCCGCTTCCTCCCCCGACCCCGCCGATCAGCACCGAAACCAGCCCGCTGGCCGTAATATCGCTGCCCGTCAGGCCGCCCAGGGCCGTGGCCGTGATATCCTGATCGGGGCCGGTATTGGCGGTCAACGCCATTGACATCGCCCCGGCGGATAAAAGGGATTCAGACCCGCCCGTTGTGCTGACGCTGCCCTGCAACTGCCCGCCAGCAACAATCGAAACGCTGCCGACATTGGCCGTGCCCTGACCGATTTGCGCTGTCACCGCGTTCATACCGGTGATGGACATGCCGTAAACGGCAGAGCTGTCACTGGCGGTGATATTCAAAACGCCGTAAGAGCTGACCATCACCTGCCCATCGGCGGTGATGGCCGCGGTGGCCGTATCGCCCGCGGTACCCAAGGCCGCCAGACTTACTGAGCCGGAGGAATTCATGGTTACATTCACCGTTCCGCCCGCCGTCGCATTGGCGGCGGTGGCCGCGGTAATGGTGTCTTGTAATTCACCGGCGGCATGGACCGTGGCCGCTCCGGTGGTCGCGGTGATGTTGCCGGTTACATTGCCATTGTAGGAAGCCGCACTTACCGACGCCCCGGTAACATTACCGGCCAAGTTGCCCATGGCCGTAACATCCGCATAACCACCCGCCGCAACCGATGCCCCGCTTTGCAGCTCGCCCAGCGTGGAAACGGTGGCCGAACCACTGGTGGCCGCAATGGCGGAACTGATATACCCCGAAGCACTGGCGGTAACCGTCGCCGAGCCGGAATAATGCGGCATATTCCCCCAGCGATCCGGGCTGACTAAAAGACGGCCACCACGGCACTGCGTAACCTGCGGGAACGCTGCACCTGCGTCCAAACCACCTCGGCGATCCCCGCGTTCCGGCGGTGGAATGCCGCCAGCAGCGCGAGCGCGGCACCGATTTTCCACGCGCCGCCAAGCCTCCACGGCCGAATTTGTGCCATCTGTTACCATAATTCAATTTCATCCACACGCCTGCCACCCAATCGTGTCCACCCCAATCGAATCTCCGCTACCATAAACATTATCGCCCATACGATTCGCTGGGCCGCCACAGCCGCTACAACGGTTGGCCGGACCACAATAGGTTTTCAGAACAGGGGCTATTCGTAAAATCGCTCCACATGAAACCCCATCTGTGCCTGCTTCTCGAAATAACTCATCTCCATGGGAAAGGGCAGGTGCTTGTACACCTCGGCTCGGTGTGGATTGAACCGGAGGTCGCTCTTAGCTAGCGTAATTCCAGTCCACTCGCTGGGTATTTCAGCCCTGCGGCCCATGGCCCAAAGGCACGTATACCCCCAGTACAAAGCAGAAAGCCGGCTGTTCAACGCTCCTATCCTCTTGAATACGTCGTTTTCCGTAAACGGTATGGGGTACCTGATCTCACCGCACTGAAAGGCCGCCTCGCCCCTCGGATGCGTCCAGCCGACCAGCGATTCGGGGAATTCCACCCTGCGCGGATCGACGGGCTCCCGCCCCACGATCGGCCATTTTGCGCCCACTTCCTTGGATTGGACGCAGGCCCCCGGGATCAGAACTTCCGACGGAACGTAATCGGGGCTGGCCGCCACCAGGGAATACATCTCCACCAAGTACCCGTCACTAAAGAGGGGCAACGATGAATCGTGCGGGAACAGCCGCCGCTTCAGCATCGCGCGGATATCCAGCATCACCCGACCGAAAATGTAGGTCCCGTCCGGCATGGGAACGGCGAAAATAGTTCCGTGTGCGTTTCTGTTCATGTGCGCCTCGAGGTTAGCATGGACTGTGCAATGGCTTGAATCTGGCATACTTGGCCTCCGTGATGGCGTTGTTGATGTTCTGCAACGCGCCTTTTCCACCATTGGCGTCAATAAAGTGCTGTTCCCACACGGCGGCCTCGTATTTAGTCCAGGTGCCTTGCCTCAACTCGATGGCTGTGTAGCCGTCTCCCCATTTCTCCTCGGCGAATCTGGTCTCGATGCTTCGCGTGGTCTGACCCACGTACACAACTTTTTTTGTCGCGTCCTCGATGACGCCATAGACCTGCGTGAGTGCCTTCTCAGTGCTGGCGAATAGGGACTCGTTATGCACCAACACGCCCGCCTCACCCACAAAATACGTGTGGCACTCCCCGATTTCGATATTGAACGTATCCTCAAGCGCGGCCATGTGCTCCACCTGGTCGATGGTCTGAGGCTGCAGATTCCTGTCCAACAACCGCATTCCGGCGCGCAGGTCACAGGAGGGAACCCATTTTCCGTCCTCCGGCAGATAAAACGGATGTATCTTCGTGGCCCAGATGATCTCCTCGCCCACCTTCAGCTTTACCAGCATGTCGGTCCAGTTTTTGAGCACCGCCCTGATACGTCGCGTTACCACATTCCGGTTCTTCTCGTCGTAGCTGAGAACCTCATCGCCAAGAACCAGTTCTGCTATCGGCTTCACCCCCGTTGGCGTATGCACCAACGCATCCGCCGGGAAGCATGGCATCGTGTCCGGCTTGCCCCAGACATGATCGGCGAATTGAGATGTTCCGCCCTCGGCGGCATCCGCATCCACCACCGCTTCAGAACCAGCCTGCTCACCCGCCTGAATTATACCATTATCAACGGCGTTGTCAGCGGCGGCGCTGACATCCGCCGCTACATTGTCCGTCACACCGGCCAACCCCGTTTCCGCGCCGCTGGCCGCCGCCGCCGGAACAAACGAATCCGCAATCGCCGGCGCACCCGCCGAAAGCGATCCGCCCGCGGCATCCAACGCCGCCGTTTCCGAAGCCTCCAACGCCTCGGCCCCAGCCGCCAACCCATCCGTCCCCAGGCGCAACGCCCCGGTAATCGGCTCCAGTTCCTCGCCCCCAAATAT
>JABEVA010000369.1 GCA_013044065.1 Phycisphaerae bacterium | reverse complement strand
GTGTGGGCGGGTGCCGCGGTGCCGGCTGGCGAAGCTGCTGCGGTAAAGACGTATTC
The DNA here is from genome assembly GCA_013044065.1 of Phycisphaerae bacterium. Classification (GTDB taxonomy): domain Bacteria; phylum Planctomycetota; class Phycisphaerae; order WQYP01; family WQYP01; genus JABEVA01. The sequence goes on along the minus strand of JABEVA010000369.1, from coordinate 14,420 downwards.
GATGACAACGGTGCGCCCGGCGGCCAGGCGCAGCGCCTCCTGAAAATAGGCCCTCACTTTGTCGGACCGGGCCCACGTCTTGAGATTTCCCGGAATTTCCAGCCGGGCCTGGCCGGCCTCAGGATTGGTCAGTTCCAGTTTGGCGCGGCCATTGAGCATGGTCAACGTGGAAGGACTGAGTTTTTTGAGATGGGCCTCAAAGGCCGCCCCAAGATCGCCGGCGGCGGTTGTCGGCTCATCTGAGACCATCCGCTGCGGGCCGAGGTCAGGCTCCTCCGGTGAGGCCAACGATGGTCGCAGCTCTGCGGACGAATGGCGGCCATTCTCGGGCGGCAGAGCAACGGCGGGCGGCGGGTTTAGAAAGTCATTTTTTTTTTGCGGCGCTGTGGCCGCAGGGGTATTGGCGGCCCCGGCGGTCTGGGCCAACAACTCGCGGATGGAACTGAATTGCTCACACTGGGCGAGGCGCACAATCAAGGCGTCAAACAAAGGTCGGGACAAGGTACTCGAACGCAGTGAACGCAGGGTTTGATCGCAAAGTGCAATATGATGCACCAACGTGGGCGTATCAAAACCAGGCGCGAGCGTCTTAAACGAGGTTTTCCATTCAGTGGGCACATCCAGCAATTGGGTTTCGTCACCGCAAACCCGCACCACCATCAAGTTGCGGAAAAATTCCACCAGTTCGGAAAGCGCCTGCTCCATGCCCATGCCATCGTTAAGCATGGCGTCGGCACTGTTGAGGGCACCGGCGGCATCCTGGGCGGCAATGGCCGCCACCAGGCCGGACACGGCCGCCAACGGCGGCTTGCCCAGCAAATCTTCCAACATGGCCTCGGTGACATGACCGGCACCCAGCGAGAGCACACGGTCCAGCAACGAAAGAGCATCGCGCATGGAGCCGTTGGCCAAGAGCGCGATACGATGCAGCGCCGCGCCATCCGCCTGAACTTTTTCCTGTTGGCAAATGGCGGCCAAATGAGCGGCAATATCGGTGGTGGAAATGTTTTTAAAGTCGTAGCGCTGACATCGGCTCAAAATGGTGGCGGGAAGTTTATGGACATCGGTGGTGGCGAAGATGAATTTCACATGGGATGGTGGTTCTTCCAGGCTCTTGAGCAGGGCATTGAAGGCAGGCATGGAGAGCATGTGCACTTCGTCAATGATATAAATTTTAAACGGGCTGTGGCTGGGCGTGACGCCGGCGTTGGCACGCAAATCGCGGATCTGGTCCACACCGTTGTTGGAAGCACCGTCGATTTCGATCACGTCAATGTCTTCGCCGCGGGCAATCGCCTGACAGGTGGCACAAACGCCGCACGGCTGACCATCTTTAGCCTGCGGGCAGTTAATGGCCTTGGCCAGGATGCGGGCGGAAGATGTTTTGCCCACGCCACGGGTGCCCGTAAATAAAAATGCATGGGCCAGTCGCCCCGACGAAACCGCGTTTTTAAGCGTTTGGGCAATGGCTTCCTGTCCGATCAGCTCGTCAAAATTCCGCGATCGATACCGCCGTGCCAGAACTGTATATGCTTCGGCCATGTCGAATATATTACACGAATTCCGGCACCCGGTACACCGCCAGGTGGGACGTGTTTGGCGGGCGAGCGGGAAATGTGCTAAATTATTTCCCGCACCCGGACCTGGCGCGGCGCTGTAGTCGCGATCGCGAGTTGTGGGTAGTATGACGTGAATCAAGGTTCATGGTAATCAGGAGTTTTATGCAATGCACTTGAAAATAGCCCAGGTTCGTGGGCGGGAAATTTTAGATTCGCGCGGTAATCCCACCGTGGAGGTGGATGTGATCTTAAATGATGGTACGCTCGGTCGTGCCGCGGTGCCCAGCGGGGCTTCCACCGGCGAACATGAGGCCGTGGAATTGCGCGATGGCGATGCGGCTCGCTATGGCGGCAAGGGCACCAGCAAGGCGGTGCAGAACGTGAATACCAAAATCGCCCCGGAACTCGTCGATCGTGACCCGCGGGAGCAGGAACAAATTGATCGCATGATGATTGCCATGGACGCCACTCCCAACAAGGCCAAGCTGGGAGCCAACGCCATTCTGGGAGTTTCCATGGCGGTGGCTAAGGCGGCGGCGGCCGCCAGCGGCCTGCCGCTGTATCGCTATCTCGGTGGCACGAGTGCCAAGGTGTTGCCGGTGCCGATGATGAATATTCTCAACGGCGGAAAGCACGCCGACAACAATGTTGACTTTCAGGAGTTCATGATTCAGCCGTGGGGGGCGCGCAATTTCGCCCATGCCCTGCGTATGGGGGCGGAAGTGTATCATGCCCTGAAAAAAGTACTGCATAAAAAAGGTCTAAGTACCGCCGTAGGTGATGAAGGCGGATTTGCTCCCAACTTAAAATCCAATGATGAAGCCTTGGAGGTGATTGCCGCGGCGGTAAAAGACGCCGGCTATAAATTCGGCAAAGATATTTTTGTGGCCTTGGACCCGGCCGCAAGTGAGCTATGGGACGCCGGTAAGAAAAAATATCGGCTTTTCAAAAGTGCCCCGGAAAAGTTTCTCACCGCCGAGCAGATGATTGGGATCTGGTCGGGCTGGGTGGATACATATCCGATTCGCTCTTTGGAAGACGGTTTGGCCGAAAATGACTGGGATGGCTGGAAAAAACTCACCGACAAGCTTGGCCGGAAAATTCAACTGGTCGGCGATGATGTTTTTGTCACCAACACCGAGTACCTGCAAAAGGGAATCTCCACCGGCACAGCCAACAGCATTTTGGTGAAGGTCAATCAGATCGGTACACTTACCGAAACCTTTGAGGCGGTACAACTGGCCATGCGCAATGGTTATTCCGCGGTGCTCAGCCATCGCAGCGGCGAAACCGAAGACGCCACCATCGCCGATATTGCCGTGGCCACCAATTGCGGGCAGATCAAAACCGGTGCACCCGCTCGATCCGATCGGGTGGCCAAGTATAACCAACTGCTGCGGATTGAAGAGGAATTAGGCGAGCAGGCGGTGTATGGCGCCAAATTCTGGACCCGCAATTGAGAAAATATCGGCTCCCAGGCAGTGGCATGTGTTGGCTGGTACGCCCGGATTCAATCAGGTGTCCAATGCGCAAAATGAAACCCGATTCGCAATTGATCGCCCTGCCGCTGCTGCTGGGGGCCGGTGCCATCAGTTGGATGGTGCTTCTGGCCTCCCTGGCGGTGCTGGCGGCAGTGGTGATTGCCCCGGTGCGGCACTCTGTGGATGTCGCACAGCGGCAGCGCAACAGCCTGCAAGCCACGCTGGCCACCATCAACGAAAAAATCGCCCTGCAAAGCAAATTCATGAAGATGGTGAAAACAGATCCGGAACTGCTGGAGCGCCTCGCGGATCGGCAACTGAACATTGTCAATCCGACCGAGGAGGTGCTCAATCTGGGCGGGCCACCGGCTCCCCGTGACGTGCAGAGTCTGATTGATGAATCTCTACATCCGATTGCACCCACTGCAGTAGCCGGTTTGCCATGGTGGCTGGCAGTCACCATGCCGACGTCCGTTCACCTTCCGCTGGTGATTCTGGCACTGGCCGGCATGGGCTTTGCCTTTCTGGTGGAAATCCGTCGCGGGTGACGGGTTAATGCCGGTCAAACTCCAATGCCGCATGACATTGCATCAGGGCCATGCGCGCATCTTTGATCGCGGCGATGCGATGCCCGCCGAAATCATGTTTGCCATGGCTAAGCACCTTGATGGCCCGATACAGCAGGTGGGCACCGCGTTTAATTACGCCATGACGCTCCAGAGGATGAAGATGATGCTGTATTTGGGCTTGTACCGTGCTGGCCGGGCTGTTGACCAGCGTCCCCGCCGCAAATGATCCCGCCAAACCAGACGCAATGGCCACTACCAACATGGATTTCTTGATGCGAGTCATGAACAACTCCTTCATTTGAGCCAGCCAAGAAGTTTTTACCGGGCTGCCGCGCGGCAGCAAATGCCGACATCACCACAGGGTGGCTCATTTGTAGAACCAAGGATATGTGAAAAAGTTGCAGCCGGCAAGTTAAAATTCCGCAAGCATCATGCTGGCCTGCTGAAAATCTTGCGAATTGGTCCAATAACGAGGATGGTACACCGCCAAGCGATCAGCGATCAGCTTTCAGCTTTCAGCGATCAGTTCCGATTGGCCGCTACTGTTCCGATGCCTTGGGAGATGTGAAGTGGCGGATATTTTCATCAGGCCACCGCTGCATACGCAAGCACCTTGCGCCCAGGGTAACAATCCCTGGGCTGGTAGGTGCGCAGCGACGGCCCAATGGCCAAGCCCCGGCCGCACGGGAAAGTGCCCCGCCGACAGCGCCATGGTCCTTTCAAGGCGAGTAAATTTTTGCCGCTTTGATTATAATCATCGCGTAATCGGGCCAACAGTGAGGCCCCTTTTGTTTAAAGGGAATCAGCATGACAAAAATATCCCCGGGAAAAAAACCGGCGCTGGTCGGCATTGTCATGGGGTCAAAATCCGATCTTGTTACCTTGCGGCACGCCGCGGATATGCTCAAGGAACTGGCCATTGCCTATGAAATTGCCGTGGTATCGGCTCATCGCACGCCCCTGAAAATGGTGCGTTACGCTCAGCAAGCCGCAGGCCGAGGCCTTCAGGTCATCATTGCCGGTGCCGGCGGAGCCGCCCACCTTCCGGGCATGATTGCATCGCTGACGATTCTTCCGGTGTTGGGCGTGCCGGTGCAAAGTCGGGCCTTAAGCGGCATGGATTCGCTATTGTCTATTGTGCAGATGCCGGGCGGTGTACCCGTGGGAACATTAGCTATCGGCGAGGCGGGAGCCAAAAATGCCGCGCTGCTGGCAGCGGCCATTCTGGGCTTAAACTCACCGGCCATACAGCGGCGTTATGACTTGTACCGGCGGAAAATAACCCATCAAACCGAACAGGAGCAAATTGATGAAGCAGCGTGCAGCACCGGCCAGCCAATCTCTTGATCCCGCCATGAAAAAAATAGCACCTTGGCCCATGATTCGTCCACCGGCGACCATCGCCATTCTCGGCGGCGGCCAACTCGGATCCATGCTGGCCCAGGCCGCCGGGCACATGGGCTATCGCACGCTGTGTGTTTCCGTTAATGAGGATGATCCTGCGGCACGCTGGGCCGATCATCACCTGATTGCGGACCCCGGCGATGCCAATGTTATTTCCCGCATTGCCCAAGATGTGCAGGTAATCACCGTAGAAACAGAATCTATCGAACCATCAGCACTGGCGGCGGCGGAAAACATCGGCGCACGGGTGGCCCCCTCATCGCACGTCCAGACCATTGTGCGGGACCGCCGGCTGGAGAAGCGTTTTCTAGCCACGAACCATCTGGCCGTGGGCGCTTTTCGGGTGGTGGAATCCGCCGTCCAGATGCAACAGGCGTCCGAGGAACTCTTGGCCAATGGCACAACGGAGCTTCTCGCCAAAACCGCACGCGGTGGCTACGATGGCAAAGGCCAACGATGGATTCGCACGCCCAGCCAGGCGGATGCCGCATGGCAAGCCTTGGGCCAGGTGCCACTGGTGGTGGAGGCCAAGGTCGATTTTGTCAGTGAAATGTCGGTCATCGTGGCCCGGTCACCCGACGGTGCCCTGAGCGTCTTGCCGGTCTTTGGCAACGAACATCGCCACGGCATTTTATTTCAAACCCGGATGCCCGCGGACGTGTCCGAAAGCACCGCTCAGGCGGCTATGGACCTGGCCCGCCGCGCAGCGGAAAACCTGAAAGTGGTGGGTTTGCTGGCGGTGGAAATGTTTGTTCTAGCCGATGGTCGGGTGTTGGTCAATGAGATGGCCGCTCGTCCACACAATTCCGGCCACGTCACCCTACGTGCCGCCAGCCGGAGCCAATTTGAAATGCATGTTGCCGCGATTTGCGGCCTGCCTTTACCAAAGGTGGAAATCCTGCGTCCAGCGGTAATGACCAATGTGCTGGGGGATTTGTGGTCGGTGGAATCGTCACCGGCTCTCACCAAAGTCGGCCAACACCGCAGCCCGGACTGGACCACTGTGCTGGCCGATGGCCGGGCCACGCTGCATCTTTACGGCAAAACCCCGCGACCGGGCCGCAAGATGGGCCATCTGATTCATACCGGCCATACTATCGAAGAAGCCATGGCCGGTGCCAACGCCGCTTTCGTGCGATTGAAAACGCCCTCATGAAAGCGGGGCGCTGTTTTCCGATACCGGTCAGTTCTTTTAGGCCAAGGGACCGCGCCTTGCCACGCCATCGTCGGCCGACGTAGTCCCGGTATTGACACTGGTGCTGAATTTCAAGTGATAAGGGACCAATGCTGACGTATTTTCGCTCTGAGAAAAGCCGCGCTCTGGCGCAGTTGTTCCATGCCATCCACCCCGTCTTCAATACTGATCCACCCATCAAAGCCCGCGGCGCGTAATTCCCGGAAGATCGCATCATAATCATTAAGACCCCGGCCTATTACCCCGTGACGCAGCCGTTTGGCATAGCCGAGGGAATCCTCTTCCCGCTGCAAATCCTGAATTGTCCCCTCGGCCAGATAGCGATCGCTGGCGTGCATGGTGACGACCCGGTTTTTCACCCGGCGTAAAAGTTCCAGTGGGTCTTCTCCGGCCAAAAGAGTATTGCTCGGATCATAGTTGACGCCGAAATTTGGGGCTTCAATCCGGCCCACCAGTTCGCAAAACACCTCCATCTTCTGGGCAAATTCCGGAAACTGCCAATAGCCGTCTTTATAGTGGTTTTCCAGAATCAGGGTCACGCCCCGCCGGGCAGCGTAGGGCAGGCATTGCTCGATGCACTCTGCCGCATAGGCAATGCCATCGGCTCGGGTCACTTCGGGACGACGCTGTCCGGAAAGCACCCGGCAATATGCTCCACCCAGAGCCGCGGTCATATCGATCCAGCTTTTTTCCAGTTCCACCTGCTTGGCCCTGAATGTGGCCTCCGGATGGGTGAAGTCTGGTGAGCAGCACAACATGGGAATGGACCGGCCCTGATCCTGCACCATCCGGCGAAACACCGGCCATTGCCGGGAGTCCCGTAGATCAAGAAACCCGCTGTAAAATTCCAGGCCGTCCACATCCAGTGTACCGGCCAGGTCAATCCACTGCCGTACGGTCATGGTGCCGTCGATGCACAAAGCATCGAGAAAAGCCTTGGGAAACGCCGCTAATTTCGGCATTACGGTCCCTCCTTTACCGGATTACGCCCGATGACCGGATACTGTTCCAACTCCAGCACGCTGCCGGAAACAGGCCGGCTTTCATCCCCCAGCCAATAAACCGCCGCAGCGGCGATATGCTCCGGGGTAAGAATGCGGCCTGATGGCGCAAACGCCCGTGGAATATGTTCCGGCCAATCCGCCGCCATCCCTTCCGAAACCTTGAGTTTATATTCGTTGGGGCTAAGAACCCAGCCTACATTAAAATGATTCACCCGCACACCCAGCGGTCCCAGGGCATCGGCAAGATTGCGGGACAGAGTCATCAACGCCCCCTTGGACGTGCTGTAGGCCAACTGATTGGCCTCGCCCGTGTAGGCATTCACGGAGCCGATGTTCAGCACACTGCCTTGACTGGCCTGCAGGTGGGATAAGGCCGCTTGAATCATCAGCATGGGGGCCCGGACGTTAATGGCCATCGTGCGATCAAACATGGCCGCATCCGTCGTATGAATATTGCCGCGCACCACCCAGGCCGCATTGTTGACGATACCATCCAAGTGCCCAAACGCCCCGATGGCCGCCGACACCAGTCGTGCCGGAGCCTCCGGATCGGATAAATCATCCAAGTGCAAACAAGCCGCCGCCCCCAAGGTCGCCGTCACACTCTCGCCGGCCTGACGCCGTGTACCGTGAATCAACACCCGCGCCCCTTCCGCCACGCAGCGCCGGGCAATGGCTTCCCCAATGCCGGTGGTGCTGCCGGTAACAATGATCACTTTATCTGTCAAACGCATGTCGTAGATTCCCAAGCCTTATAAAAGCCGCGCCGAGCTTCTTCTATGATCCTGGACGGATCAGCCCGCCAGAGTGAATCCGGCCAGTCGTGGGCGGAAAAAATTTCCAGGCAATAAGCCCCTTGATAACCCGCGGCCCCAATGGCACCCAGCAAAGTCGGCAGATCAATGACCCCCTGTCCGGGCAAAACACGGTCCGCCAAACCGCGTGGCTGCTGCCGGGGCCAATCCGAAATATGCACTCCGAAAATCCGTTTTCCCAATTCCCGAATCCTTGGCCCAATATCGCGTTCGTGCCATACGTGCCAAAGATCCAGCATGAGGCCAAACGCCGGTTCATCCACATCCTCAATCAGGCGCAGGGCTTCGTCGAGTGATGCAATAAAAGTATCGGCATTCATCAAAATAGGGTGCAGCGGTTCAAACATCACCCGCAGGCCACGATCCGCGGCATAGCGGGCCAGATCAGGGTAGAGCCTGCGGGCCGTGGCATGGGCCAATCGAAAATTATACGCGGGGGCGTTGCCGCCGATGGTCACCAGTGGAATATCCTGTCCGGGCAGGCTGTCGGCAAATAAATCGATGGTCTGGCGATAGCGCCGCAATCGCTCCTCCGGATCATCCAGATGTGGACACATGGCATCGTTAAACAGGGCGTGTACCCGCGGCTGCACACTGGTAACCTTCAGGCCGCTTTCCCACAGCATCGCAAGCTGCTCCCTGGCCTGGCCGACATCGGTGGAAAGTTTCCGCTCACAGACTTCAATGCCCGATAGATTCAAGCTGCGGTACAAAGCCACATCTTGTTCAAAAGACAAATCCCAAGTCGTGAATTCGCTCACGGAAAATGGAGGGTGCTGTTTCATCACACTCTGCGCCTGGCCAACTTATGGTTTGAGTACGGCCTTAATCACCTGCCCGCTGTGCATTTTCTCAAAGGCTTCATGCCACTGCTGCAACGGCCAGACCCCGCCGATAATCGGCCGCACATTGAGCTGCCCTGAAGAAAGCAACCGGATCACCCGCTCCCATACCGGCCAGTTGTGACTGAAACTGCCTTGGAGGGTGATATTTTTCTGCACCAGCGTATCCAAAGAAAAACCCAAGGGCTGCGGCCCCCAGCCCACCTTGGAAATCCAGCCGTTCGGACGCACAATTTGCAGGGCGGTTTGCAGGGTTGCCGAAACACCAGCCGCGTCTATAACGCCATCCACCCCCAGGCCATCGCCCTCCCTGGCCCAATCGGCCAAACCCTCCACGAGGGGAATGCACCCATAGGTTTTCGCCGTTTCCAGCCGCCCCAGATCACGCGGCAAGCCGGCTATGGCCACTGTGGCTCCGCACAAACGAGCCATCGCCGCGCACAAAATACCAATGGTGCCCGGTCCAAATACCACCACGCGATCACCGGGTTTGATGCGGGCATTGTTTACCACCGCGTTGAACGCCACACAGCACGGCTCGGTGAGGGCGGCGATTTCCAACGGCAGATTTTCGGGCAGGCGATGCAGACATCGCGCCGGCACGCATACGTAGCGCGTCATCGCCCCGTCCACACCATAGCCGAAACCCCGTCGGGTCGGATCCAGATTGTACAAACCCTGCCGCGACATGGGATTATTCGGATCAATCACCGCCGCCGTCTCGCTGACCGCCCGCTGGCCCACTTGCCATCCGGTGACATCCGCGCCCAGCTCCCGGATCACACCGGCAAATTCGTGCCCCAGCACCACCGGATAGTTTACCGGCCAGCTATGATCCGCCGTCCATTGGTGCAAATCGCTGCCGCACACACCCACGGCCCCCACCTCCAGCAGTACATCCTGCGGACCAATCGGGGGGCGCTGGGCCGGACGCAATTCCACGGCATGCTTGGTGGGCGCAAAATTGACAACCGCCATATCCGTCATCATCGAACTCCTGTGGCAATATCACTGTATGAATGCACTTTCTGACAAATCATGCGTAAGGATTCCTCCACCCCGCCACTGGCCGTCTTGAACGCATCAGCATCAATGGTCAGGGGTGCCCCAAGCACCACCAGCGGGGCACCATATTCCGGTGCCCGAATGGCCTGTTCTATGGTCAATCCCCCCACCGCCTGTACCGGCACACGCACCGCCTGAACCACTTCTCGAAGCTGATCCAGCGGACTGGGCATGCGTTGGCCCCGGGCGGCAATGCCGCGCCGTTCATCGTAACCGATGTGGTGAATCACAAAATCGCAGCCCAAATCCTCCAGGCGTCTGGCACCCGCGACCATATCCGGACAGGCCAGATTGTCGCCCATGACTTGTACGTGATAATCTTGGCCGGCCTTGACCACGCAGCGAATCGTTTCCTCGTGGGCGCGGGCCATCACCACCACGTGGGTAGCGCCCGCCTTGGCCATCATTTCCGCCTCCAGATAGCCACCATCCATCGTCTTGAGATCCGCCACAATCGGCACCCCCGGGAACTCCCGGCGCAGCGCCCGCACGCCGTTCATACCTTCGGCGATAATCAGCGGCGTACCCGCCTCCAGCCAATCCACACCGGCACGCATCGCCATAGTGGCCGTGGCCAACGCCTCATCAATCGTAATGATGTCCAGAGAAATCTGCACGATCGGTTTCATAAGTTGTTCATCCAAAAATGATTCAAATTAGCGGCGCTCGTCGAAAGGCCGCGTTCAATGCCACCACTGCCGCGTCCCAGCGACGCAACTGCGCCCTACCCCCACAAGGGCGCAGATTCTACCATTGAACCCATGGCCTGTCACAGCCTCAGTTGTTGTTATGAACCGGCACCAGACCGACCGCATTGCAATGATGACACAAAATAAAGCCAAGCTGGCACCCCGAAGGAATGCCAACCCGAGGAGGGAGAAAAAGATTTTCGTTGTCCAGCCTAATGGGACAATCGGAGCAACCTCTAAACGCTTGTAGGACTCAGATAACCCAAAGCCAAATATTGGATCAAGATTTTGATTTTGACATGCAGGTCCGGCAGCAATGCCAGCTCCAACATTCGCAAAAAAAAATTAAGCTGCCAGGGCTATAAAAAAACCAGGCTGGCGGCCCGAAGGAACGCCAGCCTGGGGAGGGAGAGAGAGAGCAAGATCGCTTAAAACAGCCCCGATTACCATCGAAAGCCGTTTGCTTTCATCACTACGCCTATCATCGTACAGACTTTATTAATTTCTGCAACCTATTTTGACAATTTTTACCGCTTTTTTTGCGCCAACTTTATAAGTCTTTGTAAAAAACAGGCTTACAGTTCTACAAATCACCGATTTTATCGGACAAAAAGGCCCGAACCTGAGAAATATGCAACCGCTGCTGCTCTAAAGTGTCACGAAATCGAACCGTCAGAGTCTGATCGGAGAGGGTTTGAGTATCAATAGTAAAGCAGTATGGCGTACCCGCCTCATCCATGCGGGCGTAGCGTTTGCCGATATTTTGCTTGATATCCAACTGCACATTCCAGGTTTTGCGCAAATCGGCATAAAGTTTAGTGGCAATTTCCGCCATGCCATCCTTATCCACCAGCGGAAATATTGCAGCCTTAATCGGGGCCATCCGCGGATGAAATTTCATTACCACACCGCTGGGCCGGCCCGGATCGTCGGTGTAGGCTTCGCACAACAAGGCCAGCGTGCCGCGGTCCGCACCGGCGGAAGGTTCAATCACGTGCGGAAAATAGCGTTCATTTTTTTCCTGATCGAAATATTTGAGCTTATCGCCCAAGCCGGAAAATTCGGCGTGCTGCCGCAAGTCAAAATCGGTGCGATGGGCGACACCCTCGAGTTCTCCAAATCCCGGATCCGTAAACGGGAATTTATATTCGATGTCGCTGGTCCCCGCCCCTTCCTTGGCGTAATGAGCCAACTCGTCACGGTCGTGCTCGCGCAGTTGCAGGTTGGTGCCCGCCAAGCCAATGGATTGCCACCATTGGAAGCGGGTGTCGCGCCAAAACTTATACCATTCCGCGGCCGTATCGGGCCGGATGAAAAATTCAATTTCCATCTGTTCGAACTCGCGTGACCGGAACGTGAAATTCCGCGGCGTTACTTCGTTGCGAAACGCCTTGCCGATCTGGGCAATGCCGAAGGGAATTTTCACACGGCTGGTATCGGTAACATTGCGGAAATTCGCAAAAATACCCTGCGCCGTTTCTGGCCGCAGATAGGTCATTGAAGCGTCATCCTGCACCGCACCGGTATGGGTCTGAAACATGAGGTTGAATTGTCGCGGCTCGGTGAGCACGCCGCCGCATTCCGGACACGGCATTTGCAATCCAGTGGCGGCCGGATGTTCGCTCGCCAGATATTGCAAAGTGGTCGGCAGCGAGGCCGCCAGTGACGGTTCCTTTTGTAGAGCCTCCGTCAATGCCGCCATGGTCGCCGGGGCACGATGGACGAAAGTCAATCCCGGTGCCAGCTTTTTTCCTTTCCCGCCGGCCCAGTGCATTGCCGCGGCACTGTCCAGTGTTGGCTGTTCACCTGCGGCCTTCATAGCAGCCTCTTTGAACGAGACCACCCACGGAGAGGCTTGGAGCAGTTCCGGAATATGATCCGAGCGAAACAGCTTTTTGCAGAATTTGCACATGGACATGGGATCGCTGAAGCCCGTCGCATGGCCGGAAGCTTCCCACACCCTGCGATTCATAATGATGGTGCAATCCAGGCCCACCATATCGATGGGCTTGCCATCCGGACCATCCGGCGGGCAGCGCACGATATCCCGCCACCAGGCATCTTTGAGATTGCGTTTAAGCTCTACACCCAGCGGGCCGTAATCCCAAAAGCCGTTGATACCGCCGTAGATTTCCGAGGACTGAAAAATAAAGCCGCGCCGGCGGCACAAAGCCACCAGCTTTTCCATTTTGCTTGCTGTGGTTACAGCGGGTTGTGCATCGCCCACGCTTGGTTTCCCCTTTACATGCTGCCTGTGGAATTGATTGCCGGCCATTTGTTGTAGCGACTGCCGGGAACCGGCACGCGCCGATTCGTCGGCGTTCCGGGCAGCCATCGACCCACCACCAGCGCGCCGAGGACCAGTAGAATATTGCCCAGCAGCAGCCAGCCGCGATGTTCGATGATTCCCTGCTGGCGCAGATACACAAATATCCCCGCCATCAGAAAGGTTCCCAGCGAAAGGGGTATAAGGCTACGCCAAGCCAAGTTCATGAGCTGGTCAAAACGGAACCGCGGCAAAGTCCAGCGCACCCACATGTAAAAGAACAGGAACAATACCACTTTGGCACCGAACACCACGAGTTTCAAAAACATGCCCGCCCAGCCGGTGGCCAATGGTTGCGGTCCGCCGTAAAAAAGCTTGTCCAGCCAAGGCAAATGCCAGCCGCCCAGAAACAATGCCACCGCCACCGCCGATCCGGTAATCATGGCCGAATATTCCGCCAGAAAAAACATGGCGAATTTCATGGAGGAGTATTCCGTGTGATAACCGCCGACCAGTTCGCTTTCACATTCCGCCAGGTCAAATGGGGTGCGGTTGGCCTCGGCGAAAATACATGTGACAAAAAGGATAAACGCCAAGGGCTGGATGAAGATATTCCACTGCGGCAGGACAAAGACCGTCGAAAAATAGCCCACTTGATCCTGGGTGATGGTGCCCAGCCGCATCGTGCCCGCCACCACCGCCACCGAAAGCAGCGAAAGAATCAGCGGTATTTCATAGCTGATCATTTGGGCTGCGGCCCGCATCCCACCGAGAAAACTGTACTTGCTGCCTGATGCCCAACCCGCCAGAACCACCCCGTAAATGGACAGGCCAGCAATGGCGATAACCACCAGCACACCTACTTGAGGATTGGCCAGCATCACGGGCACATTGTGCGGAAAGGCCCAGCCGCCGATCCACGGCAGCCACCCCGGCAACCGCGTGCCCGCCGCCAGTACCCCTCCCCACGGAATCACCGCAAACCCACACAGCGCGGGAGTGATAATGACGATCGGGGCCAGGTAAAACAACCAGCGATCGGCATTGGCCGGCATAAACTCTTCCTTCAGGATGAACTTGACGCCATCGGCCAACGGCTGCATGAGACCCTTAGGCCCCACCCGGTTGGGGCCGATGCGATCTTGAATCCAGGCGGCGGTTTTCCGTTCCAGCAAAATCAGATAAGCCACAATGCCCAGCAACACATTAAATATGACCAAGCCGAAAATCAGATGAAAAATAAAGATCCCAACCATCAGGCAATAACTCCATTGCAAAGTCTACCAGCCGCAATATCTTACAGAATTGCCGCCAAGGAACAAGCACGGCGGCTGCGCCGCAGGAGTCAGGAGCCAGGGGCGCTGCGCGAGACGGGAGCAGCGGCTTCGCCGAGAACAGGTGAACGGTAGAACAGTAGGATACGGGCGGCGGCCGCCGCAGGAGTTAGGAGCCAGGAGATTGCGCCAAGGTAAGCTCGTGAAAGGGGAAAGTGATGTGAAATAAACAGAAGACACAGAACGGAAACCTTTCG
>JABEVA010000368.1 GCA_013044065.1 Phycisphaerae bacterium | reverse complement strand
GGGCCAGATTGGCCGAGCGTTTTACGGTTTTTACGGGGGAAATGGTACGTCGGCAACAGGCGTCGGACGGCACCGAAAAAGTTCTGCTGCGTTGGCCCGGCGGCGGCCTTACCGAAACCGTGATGATTCCGTGCGATGACGATTACACAGATGAGTCGGGTCGGACTTTGGTGGCCCATCGGCGTACGGCCTGTCTTTCCACACAGGTGGGCTGCCCGGTGGGATGCGCATTTTGTGCCAGTGGGCTGCTGGGGTTTAAAGCCAACCTCAGCGTGGGGCAGGTGATCGAGCAGGCCGTGCGGCTGACGCACCAATTGGAACCGCAGCGGCGGCTGACCAACATTGTGTTTATGGGCATGGGTGAACCGCTGGCGAATTTTGAGGTCACGGTTGCCGCTGTCAAAAGGCTGATGGCACCGGCGGCGTTGGGCATCAGTGGCCGCAAAATTACCGTCAGCACCGTGGGTTTGCCTCCACAGATCAGGCGGTTGGCGGAAGTGGGGGTTCCGGTGACCCTGGCGATAAGCTTGCACGCGCCCAACGATGAATTGCGAAAGCAGATTATTCCCTGGGCCCAAGCCATTGCCATAGAAGAGATTGTGGCCGCGGGCCAGTATTATTTTCAGACTACCGGGCGCGAACTGACGCTGGAGTACATCATGCTCGATGGACTAAACACGCTGCGCGAACATGCCGATCAGTTGGCCGGTATCGCCAAGCGCCTGCGCGCCAATGTCAATTTGATCTACTACAACGAGGTGCCGGATCTGCCGTTTCGCCGTCCTTCCGGCAAAGCCATGTTGGCTTTTCAGACGCAACTTCGCAGCCGGGGTATCAATGTCCATGTGCGGCAAAGCCGTGGTCGGGATATCGCCGCGGCTTGTGGTCAGTTAGCCCGGCAGGACCAGTTAAATGCGGTTGCACCACCCGCAGTACCCCATTAACATCGTGCGTACCTCGGCCAAGGCATTATGATGGGTGATGCGGCAAGGGCACTTGGAACGTGGTTATTGATTATACTTTCAGCCCCGCTGTGGCGGACCGATGGCCCCAAGGCCACGGCGGTCGGCTGGAAGCCCGTGCGCCGGTGACGCGCAGCGTTTGGCAATGGGCATAGCCGGCACGGATATTTTCGGGTGGCACTTCCACGCCGGTAACATTGCTGGGGAACACAAACAAACCGCGGCCACCGTCAGTCCAATGATGGCACCAATCGATGCCCGCTCGAACGTCGTGCGGCGTACCAAATGGCAGTTCACAGGTCACGCTCAGGCCTGTAAAAAACAACAGATGTTCGCCCACGGTCGGTCGCTTATCGCGAATCTGATATGGGTCGATACCCAACTCAAACTGAAAACCCTGCAGACCGCTGAAACCGCAGGCCAGCATGTCATCAATTAAAAGCCGTACATCACCATCACAGTGGCAGACGATGCGCACCTGTTGCTCTACCAGCGGAGAGAGAATCATTTTTACAGTGGGAAAGTACTGCTGCCGCAGAAATTCCGGCGAAACCATTGGTCCCTGGTTGTTGCAAAGATCCTCACCGCAGAACAGCAGTGGAACTAGATCCAAATCCCGGTAAAGTTTGGCCAGAATTTTAGCCTTTTCGCGGGAATGGAGGCTGCGGACCCACCAGATTTTGCCCACGGCTTCCGGATAGAGTGCACAAGCGGAAAGAAATGCCACGTAGCCGAACTGATGGTAAAGCGGAAAATGACCTCCCAAATCCCAGAAATTGGCAATGGGTTCCATGCCCAGCCAATCACGGCGGGCGTCGGCGAAGTATTGGCGCAGTTGAGCGTCGACGGCGGCGGTATCAAAGGAGGCTAGAATTTCCTTCTCGGTATCGGGAAGGGTTGCGGCATAGGTAAGAATGGCTTCAGGTTCGATACCGACGAAGCGGTGTTCTTCCACGGCTCCGGAACGAATCTGGTCCGCGTGCTGGTGGTATATAAGACCCACCATGGCGTCGACGCCGATAGCTTTATGCGCGCGGATAGCGCTGTGATAAGGATCGGCCAGATAAGCCTCCAGCGAAATGCCCGCCAGGCTGGCCAGTACCCCGGCGCCACCGATCCAGCCACCGATGGAAGGCACATGATCCACATCCCGGCCTAGAGCTTGATGCGTAAGGCGACGCTTTGAGTCCATGTTGGCACCCCATCCGCGGTTTATACCTTGGCCGGAGCGGCTGGCTCCGTATTGGCCTTGCAGAGGCGCAGGTACACGGCGTTGGGTGGTTTTTCGTAGCCTTTCCAAGCATACGGATCGATCCCGGCCACTATTTGCACGGCGCGCCGATCCGCGTTGGCGGGAGATTCGCCGGCACGCACGTCCCATGGCAGCAAGGACCACGCATTCATGTAATGGTTGACCAATGCCCGGCGATAAATGTTACTGCGGTTTTTCCTGGACCGATGCAATAGATAGCCATTAAAAAACACCACACTGCCGGCCTTGACTTCGACGGGTACCTCGGCAGCATCGTCAAAGCCATAGCTCTCGGGGCTATTGTCGAATTCTTCGGGTTTTCCGTGGGGGCGTTGCGGATACAAAATACCGGAGCGGTGCGAACCGGGTAATACCCACAGGCAGCCATTGGCGACGGTAGCATCGTCGATGGCCGTCCACGCTCCGATCAGTGATCGATCGCGGGTGGGAATGTAAATTTCATCCTGATGCCAAGCCTGGCCTTGAAATCCGGGCGGCTTCACAAAGAGCATGGATTGCATGCACTTCACGCTGCCATCCCAGTGGGCCAGGTGGGCGGCGGTAATCTGGCTCAGTATGCCGCATATCCGGGCATCGCGCACATGGGCTTCGATAATCGGGCTGATGAAATGTGGCTGATGAATGCACAAGATGCGGTGGAGGACCTCGGTGGGGTTGGTGTTTCGGGGCAGCGACTGAAGGCCTTCGCAGGGATATTTGCCACAAGCAATTTCAGTGGCTTCGGTTTTAAGTTGTTCCACCCGGCTGGGGCTGGCCAGGTCCGGTATTACCAGGAAGCCGTCATCAACAAACGATTTAATCTGGGCCACGCTGAGTGGCTTGGGCACATCGATGGGTGAACTGGATTGGAGTTGGGTGAACATGGTTGCGGTCCTTAAGTAAAAATAGCGGATACCGTTTATCTAAGGTGGTTCGACACAAACCACCGACGCACAGCCACTATAACCGGATCGGAGTGGCTTTGAAATATCCATGAGTTGCATTAAGATGTCTAAAAGTGGCGCATCGCGTGGCGTTTGCCTCAGGTATCGCTGCGGCAAACAGGTCCGATGGATGGGGCGGCCCCGATGGCGTCTGAAGGGATGAAATCAGATGGTACGCAACAAATTCAACCACTTGGAAATATCTGTTCTGCGTGGAGGCCGGGCTGAATATCCTGCGGGAGCCAGCCTGGGTCCGCGCCGAATGGTCGATTATGAACTTGTCTGGATTATGCGCGGAAATGTTCGCTATCAACACAATAGCTCCCTCTTCGAGGCTCCGCCCGGGAGCATTATTCTCTCCCGGCCGGGTGTGCAGGAGCGCTATATCTGGGATGCGCAAGGTATTACCAATCATGCTTTTTTTCATTTTGAATTGAAGAATATTCCAGACGCATTTGGCCGACCGGCAAGCTGGCCGGTGCTCAAGGCCATGCCTGATGGTGATATCATCCGCCCTCTTTTTGAGATGCTGGCGATGGCGTTGGAATCTTCGCAGATTCCATCGGTTACCTGGATCAAGTTGGCGGAAACGATTGTGGCCGCTTTCATCGCCGGACCGGTGCAGTGTCAGCCGGCAGCCATGGTAGCATTACCACACCCGGTGCGGTTGGCCATGGAATGGGCGAAGCAGGCGTTGGCGGCTGACGGTCGCCAACGGATCCGCCTGGAGGATATGGCTCGGGCGGCGTTGGTGGACCCCAAACATCTATGTCGATTATTTCGCAAGGCCGGTTGCCAAGGTCCTATGCACACGGTGCTGGAATTGCGGCTTCATCGGGCTAAAAATTTGCTGGAACGCACGGATTTTAAGCTGGCGTGCATTGCGGATATCTGTGGTTTCGCCAACGCTTACCACTTCTCCCGGCGTTTTACAGACCACTTTGGCATGTCTCCCCGCGCGGCGCGATACCGTGGCGTTAAACGTGGCTGATCCCGCGATGGGGCATCGTTCACGAGCTGAATTCGCAAGTGGGCCGGCGTTTCAGGACCAATGGTTATGAGGATTATGCACCGGCCTGGTATTTGACTTCGAGGCTTGGGGCGGCGTAAGG
>JABEVA010000047.1 GCA_013044065.1 Phycisphaerae bacterium | reverse complement strand
GCCGGCGGGAACTTGAAACCACGCTTCATGCGCAGGTACCCGCGTCACAGCGCAGCATCCGGATTTTGCGTAACCACCCGCTGGTCTTTTACCATGGCTTGATTATCGTGTTGACCGTCGGTTTAATGGTCCTGCTGGTGTGGGGCACCGGTGATTACCGCCCGACTCTTTGGACCATCATTGCCGGCTTGGCCGCCTTGCTGGCCGCCAGCCAGCTTGCCGTTGCGCTGGCCAACTATCTCGTCATGCTGGTGATTCCTCCATCCATTCTCCCGCGGATGGATTTTTCCAAGCACGTACCGGATGAATACCGCACCCTGGTCGTGATCCCCACCATTGTCACCAGTCCCCAGGACGTTGCTGATCTGCTCGATGCACTTGAAGTGAAGCACCTGGCAAACCGCGATAAAAATATCCTCCTGGGTCTGCTCACCGATTTTTCCGACGCCACCCAGCAGGTGCTGCCCGGCGACGAAGCCCTGTTGCGTCGTCTGGTGGAGGGCATTGAAGGCCTGAATCGGCGATTCGCCAAGGATTTTGGCGAGCCTTTCTACCTGTTCCATCGCCCAAGACAATGGAATGCCCGGGAAAAAATCTGGATGGGCTATGAACGCAAACGCGGCAAGCTGACCCAACTGGTGGAGCTTTTACGCGGGCGAAGTGCCGATGCCTTTCTAACCACTGTCGGTGATACGGCGGCCCTGCCGGGCGTGCAGTTCATTATTACGTTGGATACCGATACCGAATTGCCCCGCGGCACTGCGGCGGAACTCATCGGAGCAATGGCCCATCCCCTCAACCGTCCGGTGCTAGACCCCGTTACCGGCATTGTCACGCAAGGCTACGGCATCCTTCAGCCGCGTGTGGCCATCAAACTGACTTCCGCGGGCCGGTCCTGGTTTTCGCGCCTCTATACCGGCGATGCGGGCGTGGATCCTTATACCCTGGCCGTTTCGGATGTGTATCAGGATCTATTCGGCCAAGGGTCTTTTATCGGCAAGGGTATTCTCGATGTGGATGCCTTTGACCAGTCGCAACGCGGACGCTTTGCCCCCAATCGCATTTTAAGTCACGACCTGTTGGAGGGTTGCCACGTACGCTCCGGGTTGATCAGCGATGTCCTCCTTTTTGAAGACCATCCGTGGAACTATAGCGTGGATGCCGGCCGCCGACATCGATGGATTCGCGGCGACTGGCAAATTATGGCGTGGCTTTTTCCTTGGGTGAAAAATGCCGACTTGCGCTGGCAACGCAATGTGCTGTCGCTTTTTTCCCGCTGGAAAATCTTCGACAATCTGCGCCGCAGCCTGGTGCCTCCGGCCTTGCTGCTGGTGGTAATGCTGACTATGGTCGGCCTGTTGCCGAATGGCCCGTTGTGGATGGCCGCCATCGGCGGCGTATTGCTGCTGCCGGGGTTGCTGGGATCACTGGTGGGGCTTATTCACAAACCGGATCATACCGGTGTGGTTATGCACGTGCAGCGTGTCTTGGCAGACCTGCGACGGCATCTGCTTCAAGCCGGCCTGTCATTGACCTTTCTACCCGACCACACACGGCTGAGCTTGGATGCCACCATCCGAGCTCTCACGCGGATGTACCTGACGCGCCGCCGCCTGCTGGAATGGCGCACCAGTTCCGCCGCCCAGGCCGTTGCCCGCATCCACCTGCCCGACTTTCTCCGCTCCATGTGGGCCGGACCTGCCGTCGGTTTGCTGGCGGTGGTGTTGGGCTTGGCCATGCCTTCCACCATGCTCATGCGCCTTTTGGCTCTGTTGTTGGGGGCAATATGGATCGTTTCGCCCGTGGTGGCCTGGCTGCTAAGCCGCCCCGTAACAGACCGGGCCATGGACCTGCACCCGGCCGATCGCAGGTTTTTGCTGCTGGTGGCCCGCGCTACTTGGAACTATTTTGATACCCATATCACCGCCGAGGATCACTACCTTCCGCCCGACAATTTTCAGCAATTTCCCAATGCCGTGCTGGCCCATCGCACCTCACCCACCAACATCGGCTTGGCCCTGCTGGCGAATGTGGCCGCCCGCGATTTTGGATGGGTATCCACCGGTAACCTGCTCCTGCGCACCCGCCGTACCTTTGATACGCTGGGCAAACTGGAAAAATATCGCGGTCATTTGCTCAACTGGTATGACACTTTGTCCCTGGCACCTCTCAACCCACGCTACGTCTCCACCGTGGATAGCGGTAATTTGGCGGCCCATTTGCTGGTGCTGGCCGCGGCCCTGCGCGACATGGCGGGCGATCGGGCCTGGTGGCCCAGCGCTATCGACGGTCTGGATTCCACGCTTTTGGCCATCCAGGATTCGCTGACCTCCATGGAGCCGGTACCAACCCCGGACTCCTCGGTGGCCGCCGCAAAGACCCTTTGCGCTGAGTTGCAGTCGATCTATCACCGCCCCCACGGCACACTATCCCAATGTTTGGCCATCATCCGCGATAGCCACACCCATCTGCATGGGTTTCTGGCCGACCATTCCCGGATTGCCGGGCCCACCGGTGAGTTCTTGCGGGCTTTAGAGCGCCAACACGCGGACTTGCTGGAAGAGCTCCGCACGCTGGCTCCGTGGCTTAATTTTCCGCTGCCCCAGCAACAGATGGCGACATCCTCAGTCTTGTCCAGCGAAACCGGCCTAAGCCAAATTCTCGACCAACTCAACGCCAACCCGTCCCTTGCCGATCTGCCCGACCTGTGCCGCCGCGCCTTGGCCTTATGTGCCTCGTCAGCGGTGGCCGCAGTCCCCTCAGCCAACGGACCGCCCGATGGCCCCATCATGGACCATCTTACCGCCAAGTCCAAGTCGCCGGCCCAACCCGCCAATTTGCGCCAGGCTTTGGAACAGACCTTGCACACCGCCGAAGCCCGCATGAAAGCGCTTTTTACGCTCGCCGACGAAAGTACGCAGTTGGCCAACATGGACTTTGTGTTTCTATACGACAGAAACCGCAAATTGCTTTCGATTGGCTTTAGCGTGACGGAAAACCGCATGGATGCCGGGTTTTATGATTTGCTCGCCTCCGAAGCGAGAATATGTAGCTACATTGGCATTGTGCTGGGCCAGTTGCCGCAGGAAAACTGGTTCAGCCTGAGCCGGCAATTTACCAGTGCAGGCGGCGATCTCGCCCTCATTTCATGGAGTGGCTCCATGTTTGAATACCTCATGCCGGAATTGGTGCTGCCCAGCTACCGCAACACCATTTTAGACACCACGAATCGGGCGGTGGTGCGGCGCAATATTGAATATGGCCGGCAGCGCGGCATCCCCTGGGGTATTTCCGAGTCCGGCTATAATGCCACCGATGCCCAACTCAATTACCAATACAAAGCCTTCGGTGTACCGGGGCTGGGATTTCGGCGGCGTTTGGCGGAAGACACCGTCATTGCCCCCTACGCCAGCGCCATGGCTCTGCTGATCAATCCGCCCGCCGCCTGTGCCAACCTCCGGCGGCTGGCGGGCTTGGGAATGTTGCACTGCTATGGTTTTTACGAAGCCCTGGATTACACCCCATCGCGCCTTCCCGAAGCCGGCGAACCCGCCATGGTGCAATCCTTTATGGCGCATCATCAGGGCATGAGCCTGCTCGGGTTGGAGGCCTGCCTGTTGAATCATCCCATGCAACGCCGATTTCTCTCCGACCCGCTGCTGCGCTCCGGAGACTTCCTGCTCCAGGAACGAAGCCCGCAAGGCCGGCCGGTGTTCCCGCACGCCGGCGAAGTAGCCCAGGCCCAGCGCCCCGTGCTCCAAGAGGAGCCGGGCTGGCGGTCGTTTAATACGGCCCAAACTCCGGTCCCCGAAGTGCATCTGGTCTCCAACGGTCGTTATCATCTGATGATCACCGCCGCGGGTGGCTCACGGGCGCTGTGCCGCAATGTGGCCCTTACCCGCTGGCGGGAGGATTTTACACGCGATTGCCGCGGCGTGTTCTGTTACATTCGCGATCTTGATGCGGGCCTCTACTGGTCCAACACGCATCAACCGGTGCAGCGGCGACCCTCCACGTATGAGGCCACCTTTTCGGAGGGCAAGGTGGAATTTCGTAGGCGTGATGGGGCCATTGAATCTTTCACCCAGGTGGTGGTGTCGCCGGAGGACGATCTGGAATTGCGGCGCATCCGTCTCACCAATCGGTCGAAAACCCCGCGCCGGCTGGAAGTAACCTCCTACGCCGGAGTGGTGCTGCAAGCGCCCAATGCGGATCTATCCCATCCTGCCTTCGGCAATTTATTTGTACAAACCGAAGCCGTCAGCGAGTATAACGGGCTGCTGGCCACCCGGCGGGCCAGAAGCAAAGAGGAAACTCCCCCCTGGCTGCTCCATAGCCTGGTCTTGCATGGATCCACCACGGCACCCTGTTCATGGGAAACCGACCGCATGAAGTTTGTGGGGCGTGGCCGCACTCCCGCCCGCCCGCTGGCCATGGACGCCAGCGCTTCACTTTCCAACACCACCGGCGCGGTACTGGACCCCATCATCGCCATCCGCCGCGAATTTGTGCTCCAGCCCGACCAAACCGCGATCCTGGATCTGGTGGTGGGTATCGCCGGCTCCCGCACCGACGCCGTGGCCTTGCTGGCCCGTTATCACGATTCACGCTGTACCGATCGCGTGCTGGAAATGGCTTGGTCCTATCAGCAGGTGTTGCTGCGCCAGATCAACGCCACCGAAGCCGACGCTCAGATATTTGGTCGTCTCGCTGGCCCCTTGGTGTACGGCGGGCCGCTTTACCGTGGAGCCGCCCAGTTCATACGGGCCAACCGCGCCGGCCAATCCGGGTTGTGGGGCTTTGGTATTTCCGGAGATGTCCCGATTTTCCTGCTCCGGGTGGCCAATGCCGATCATCTGGCCCTGGTGCGTAAAGTGATTCAGGCCCATGCGTACTGGCGGCTCAAAGGTTTGCCGGTGGATATGATGATCTGGATCGAAGATTCCTCCGTGTACCGACAAGCCCTCCACCAGCAGATTATGGATATGATCGCCGCCGGACCGGAAAATAAACTCCTGGATCGACCAGGCGGAATTTTCGTGCGCCGATCAGATCAACTTTCCGAGGATGACCGCACCTTGCTGCTGGCCGTGGCCACCGTAGTGCTTAATGACTCTACCTCCGGTCTGGAGCGGCAAATACGCGATTCCGGGCAATACGTGGAGGTGCCACCAGGCCGGCTCGTGCCGGTGACCCAGCCCTTTCCGGAACCACGACGCTTGCCGCCCCCGGAACGCCCGGATCTGCAGTTCTTCAATTCCATCGGCGGCCTGACCCCGGACCACCGTGAATATGTCATGAACATCTCGCCCGACCGTCCCACACCGGCCCCGTGGTGCAACGTCCTGGCCAACGAGTCATTCGGAACCGTCATCAGCGAGCGCGGCGGAGCCTATACCTGGGCCGGCAATGCCCACGAATTCCGCCTGACCCCGTGGTACAACGATCCGGTCAGTGATGTTTCCGGTGAGGCTATTTATATCCGCGATGATCAGAGTGGCGCGTTCTGGTCGCCAACGCCGGGGCCGGTGCCAGTCGCATCGCCATGCGTGGTACGCCATGGTTTTGGTTACAGCGTGTTCCATCGCACCCACCAGCGCATCGAATCCGAACTTTGGGTCTACGTAGCCGTGGATAAGCCGGTGAAATTCAATGTCCTCAAGCTTACCAACAAATCCGATCGCCCCCGACGCATTTCCGTCATGGGGTATTGGGAATGGACCCTGGGCGAACATCGCGATACCAACGCCCTGCACATTCTTACCGAACTCGACGAACAAACCGGAACCATCTTTGCGGCCAATCTCTGGAACGGCGACTGGAGTAACCATGTCGCCTTTGTGGAAAGCAGCGAGGCCAACCGCACCCTTTGCGGCGACCGCACTGAATTTCTGGGCCGCAACGGCGGTCCGGAAGCACCCGCGGCCATGGGCTATTCCCGTCTTTCCGGACGCCTTGGCGTAGGCTTGGACCCCTGCGCCGCCCTGCATTCCACCTTTGATCTCCCGCCCGGAGGCCAGCGCGAAGTAGTGCTGTTG
>JABEVA010000367.1 GCA_013044065.1 Phycisphaerae bacterium | reverse complement strand
TTCGCCACCATCGACGAGCCCCAAAATCCTGTCGCTTATCGTTCCCATGGCTAAACAGGCTCTGGTAAAAAGTTCTATTGGTGTCCTGTCGCCCCGATTCGCCGGAGGCGAATAGAGCAGGAGTTATGAGAAAGTAGAAAGTAAAGCAAATTCGGCTGGGATAATAGAGCGGCTGATGCCAGCCACCGAAGCGCCTCCTGCGGTCTACTCTCAACTATCTACTCTCGCAAACCGTCGCCCGTCGCCGCCAGGTGGGCACACAACAGTTGTCCCTTCAGCCATTTACGAGGGCCGCATCAGGAGGTTTTGACCTTGGCGATCTGGAATCAATGCTCATCCCGGGAATAATGAAAGATATCAGCATGGCGTCCCCAATTCAGGAATGCGGACGGGCAACGTGTTTTCCTTCCGACGGCACTGTTTTTGAATCTGAAGACCTGGTAGTGGATTTCGGCTGGGATTTGGCGGGCGCTGTTTCGGATATGCCTGATTTCAAAACCCGGACGAAGCTCACAAGGATCAGGGACAGCAGGATAAGCAGGTAAATCCGCAAGACCACCAATGAGGTCTTCACCAATGGCGTCATTTTCATTCGTGGCATTCGTAACCCTTATGTTGGCTCACGGGTCATACCCGCAGTCGGTTCATCAGTCCTTTGGTAATATCATTGAAATGGATTACCCCCAGCAGATGATCGCGACGATCCACCACCGGCAGCATCCGAAAGTGGTATTTCAGGAATAGCTCCGCCAAATCATCACGCGTGTCATCGGCCTCGGCGGTTACCACCGGAGACACCATGATCTCGCCCAGCGTACGATCGTCCAAAGCCAGTACCAAGTCGCGCAGGTCCACTACCCCCAGCAGCAGTTTATCCTCCGGCTGTATGACATATATGTAGGAAATGGCCTCATGCGGTTTGCCCGAGCCCCGGATGGATGCAAGCACGGCACCAATCAATGTTTCCTTCGGCAGCGCCAAGTAGTTTTCGCTGAGCATGGATTGCGCCACCGATTCTCTTTGCGAAAGCAGTTCGCCTATGCGCTGCGATTGATCCGCTGGCAGCAGTCGCATCATTTTTACCGCGTCTTCGTGTGGCAGCACCGAAAGTAAATCCGCAAGCTGGGGGATGGACATTTCCTGAAGAATCTTGGTGGCTCGCTCCTGCCGCAAATCCGCGATAAGCTGGCGCTGGGTGCGTGGCTCGGCCTCTACGAGGGTTTCCGCCGCGGTCTCGGGTGCCAGCGCGGAAAACAGAGCCTGCTGTTCCTTGCCAGTGAGTTCTTCCAGCGTGTCCGCCAAATCTTCCGGGGGAAGTTCCTCGATTTGCTTGCGGGTGATGGATAATCGCACTGCATCCCGGGCCAAGGCATCTTCCAGCGAAAGCGGCTGCACATATTTCCAGTTGATAAGATGTTCTTTGGCGTGAAAGACGCGCGATATCCCCCACCGTCGCAGGAAACCATTGAATGAAATATCCACGTGGACGAGAATCATGCGATCTTTAGAAGCCAGCAGATGCACATCATTGACCACTTCGGTGCGCCGGCCATCCATGTCAAAAATTGTTTTCCCCATCAGGTGTGATTCAAGCAATATCCATCCCGGCTGGTCGACAAAACAGGGAAATCCTGTTCCGCACTTGGCTGTGGCGGGATCGATTTGATCGGGTGCCGCGACAAAAACATAATCATCATCAATGCGGGCCACCTTGGGCCATGGAATCAGCTCCGCCGGTTTTCCCCATCCGTGTTCGACCACAATACCGACGGCATCGGGGTAGGCCTCGGTCATTTTAAACGCAATATCCGAGATTTTGCCCACATGTTCTGAGATTTTGCCCAAACATATTTTTCGCCCGCGCAGCTCAGAATAATAAAACGTACGATAATCGCGGGCACCGTTGGGGAGGCCGGGTGGTGCAGGCTGCGGGGAAGACCCAGAAAGCGGTTTTGGCATGGTGCGACCCAATCCGTCAAAGCCCATGGAAAAAGCGACCGGCGCGATGCCAGAAAGCCGGTTCCATTACATCCGGAAATATCTGAATTATACCGTAAAGCGTGGAAACAAAGATCACGAACAGGGCGATGGACCAATTGGCGATGTTCTGCCACTGGGTGTTCACATATTCGCCCATAACGTCTTTGTCGTTAAGAATCAGGATCAGGAAAAAGAGGCTTGATGGCAGCAAGGTAACCGCCACCACCTGCACAAAAATCGTGATGTCATTTTGCACCGCGACGCCGGCCACGACGGAAACCACACCCGCCAGCAGCAGCATGGTAACATAAGCCACATAAAACCATGGCGCGTCGCGCACGGATTTATTCAAGGAATGCGCCCAGCCGAATAACTCGCCCAAAGCCCAGCTTGTGGAAAGGGAGACACAAAGCGCCCCCAGCAAGCCCGCGTCAAAGAGGCCAATGGCAAAAAGAACCTCGGCCCACCGCCCCCAATCCGTTCCGACTGGCATGACCTTGGGCATTTGCAGGGATGCCTGTTGGGCTGAAGTTACCACCATCCGCCCGTGCGGATTGAAATAGAAGACGCCAGCGGTGGCGATGATGATGAAGGCCGCCACGATGCAGGTTAAAAGCGATCCCGCAAACGTGTCGATTTTTCCCATCTTGATATCGTGGACGTCCATGCCCTTGTCAACCACCGCGGACTGTTGAAAAAATATCTGCCAGGGCGTAATCGTGGTGCCTATATTGGCCATGATCAGCGTAATCATGGCCGACATCGGCAAAATCCCGACCAGCGTCGGAGCATAGAACCCCTTGCCGACCGCCAGCCAGCCCGCCTTGACGTTGCCCGTTTGCATCGCCCAGAACGCCGCCGGGATGTACACGAAGTTAAAGACGCAGAAAAGCATCGTCAGCTTCTCAAAGGTCCAATATTTGCCCGTCACCACGATCAGGAAAAGCAGAAGTGTGACACCCAGAAATGTGACCCAGGCGGGAATGCCGAAAATGCTCAGGGCCTGGGTCATGCCGATGTATTCCGTGACCAGCGTGAGCCAATTTACCACGGCCAGATCAAAGATTGAAAAGCATCCCCAGAATGGGCCGAAGGAATCGAAAATAGCCTCCGCGTGACCGCGTTTGGTAACAGCTCCAAGCCGAACCGTCATCTCCTGTACGTAATAGGCCATCGGCACCAGAATAATGAATGCCCACAATAGATTAAACCCGGTTAAGGCCCCGGTTTGAACGTAGGTGGATATACCGCCGGCGTCGTTGTCGGCAATCATGGTGATCATGCCCGGGCCGATGACCGCGGCCAACAGCAGCATGCGCCGCCGCGATCTCCCCAGAAGGTGTATGCTTTTGTTTAACCAATACACTGTTCACCTGACGGTACAAACGCCGAACGGTAAATTGGACGCCCGGCGCGGCAATCTCGCTTGTGGTCCTAGTCCGAAATCTCGTCCATCCCGCCTGCGGCCAAAATTTCCCGACACTTCAGTGCCATCAAAACATTTTAGCGGCACCACCATTATCTGTCACGCAGCGGCGCTAACTTTGCAATAATTTATCGCATGCATTTGATTAACCCACCGCCAGACCGAAAATCAATGCCAGTAGATACGCCGCGATCATTCGCAGCAGCGATTCAACCACATCGACCGGCAACCACCAAAGCGTGACGGGAATATGCATGCGCCGACGGTACAGGGCATGGATCAACCCCGCGAGGATGGCGGTGAAAAGCACCACTAGCGAAAGGTCGCCGATCCAGTAGAAACTGCGGAAACGGCGCAAAGCTATTTCTCGATTAAACATATTGTCGCCGGTTTTGCAGGTACCGCCAACGTATTCACCCGTCAGCGTCAGAAATTATACGGGCCACCCAAGAGATGTCACGCCAGATTGTTTGCGATCTGTAAATATGCGAATGACGCAGCGGCCATTGCGGCATTCAAGTCCCGATGGAAATGGCGATGTCGGCCGGCCAGATGGGAATACCACTTTCGATGGCGACTGGCATTGGCACGTCTACCGCCAACTGATACGAACCGCCTCAAGCGCGGTATTTAGTTCGAGGTGACCAACCGCTCTGGCAAGCTGATTTGGGAAAGGAACCCATCTGACCGTGGCAAGGAGAAATTAGAGGGGCTAGGAATTTTAAATAAAAATAAACAAGCCCGGCATCTGGCCGGGCTGGGGTTTTGGAGGATTCTCGGTATTGTAGCGGCTGCTGTTTTAGTTTCCCGCAGGAGGCGGACCATGCCTGCGGCCATGCCCATGACGGTGCTTGCCCATGTGCAGGGTGATGGTTCCCGCGCTAACCGGGGTTGATCCGTTGGAAACTTTAACCGGCCGGCGCAAATGCCCAAAGCCCACACCACGCTTCATGGCAACAATGCGGTAACGGCCTGGACGGGCGTTGTTCACGGTGAATGTGCCATCATCAGCCGTTTTGGTAACACCAAAAAACACCGTATGCCAAACGGTTTGGCCAGGCTCTATGCGGCCGGGGCGTTGACCATGATGTTTCCCGTGGTGGTTCATTCGCCGCGGCAACATCGCAATGCGTACAAATGCGCCGGCCACCGGTTGACCGCTGCTGTCCACCACTTTGCCGGTAATGGTTCCCGAACCGGCATGCGGCCGAGCCTGAACGCTGGCGGCCAAGGCCAGAGACAAAGCCAAAGCCATCACGCCGGCCATGGCCAGAGACCAGGAAGGTAGTCTTTTCATAACAGTAACTCCTTTAAAAAGTGCCAAGCGGATTTTTTTAACGAACCCCCGAATGAACGTCATCCGGATGGATCACGCCAAGTCCGCCTCTGTTTGGACTACGCAAGCTACACGCGCGGCCCGGTCCAAAGTTGCAGATACCTGTAGTGATTACGCTTTCGCTTTTACGGCAGTGATATTTTTGATGATGGCGTCGCCAAAGGCGCTACATTTTACTTCCGTAGCCCCGGTCATCAGTCGGGCAAAATCATAGGTAACCACGCGCTGGCCAATCGTTTGCTCCAGTCCGCGGACAATAGCATCTGCCGCTTCCTGCCAGCCAAGGTATTCCAACATCATTACACCGGAGAGAATAACACTGCCGGGATTCACCTTATCCTGATTGGCATACTTGGGAGCAGTGCCGTGCGTGGCTTCAAAAATGGCGTGGCCACTTTGGTAATTGATGTTGCCCCCCGGCGCGATGCCAATGCCCCCTACCTGTGCTGCCAAAGCGTCGCTGAGATAATCGCCGTTGAGGTTCAACGTGGCAATCACATCAAAATCTTCCGGACGGGTTAACACCTGCTGCAGGGTGATATCGGCGATAGCATCTTTGATGATGATGCCGTCGGGCAATTTACACCACGGGCCACCGTCAATTTCCGTGGCACCGTATTTTTCCCTGGCGATCTGGTAACCCCAGTCACGAAACGCGCCGGAGGTGTATTTCATGATGTTGCCTTTATGAACCAGCGTGACGCTTTTGCGTTTGTGCTGGATGGCATAATCAATGGCGGAAGCCACCAGACGCTGAGAACCTTCTCTGCTGACGGGCTTTATACCCACGCCACAATGGTCCGGGAAACGGATTTTTCCGTACGATTTGGGAAACTCGGTCTTGAGAAACGCCAGCAACTTTTTAGCTTCAGCGGAATCGGCAGCCCATTCGATGCCAGCATAAATATCTTCGGTGTTTTCACGGAAAATGACCATGTCCACGGCTTCCGGGCGCTTGACCGGACTGGGCACCCCACGGAAGTACCGTACAGGGCGCAGGCACACGTACAAATCCAGCAATTGCCGCAAGGCAACGTTGAGCGAACGGATGCCGCCACCGACTGGCGTGGTCAGCGGGCCTTTGATACCCACCAGGAAGTGGCGGAAGGCGGAAACGGTCTCATCCGGAAGCCAAGCCTGGGCATCGCCTTCGGGCGTGCCGGTTTTGAATTTATTGAACGCCTTTTCACCGGCAAACACTTCCATCCAATGAATACGGCGTCGGCCGGTGTATACCGCGTTGACCGCTGCATCAAAAACCCGCACGCTGGCTCGCCAAATATCGGCCCCGGTACCATCGCCTTCAATGAAAGGAATAATCGGCTGATCGGGCACTTGCAGTTTGTTCTGCTGTCCCATGGTAATAGGCTGGCCATTGGAGGGAACGCGGACATGGATAAAGCCGGGGGTAGCAACGCTCATCATGTTGATTTCCTGTTTTTAACGCAATTCGTAAACCACACCACCAGAGAGTAATTTAATGCACAGAGAAGGCCGGCACAAGCGGCGTGCGATCCGGGCAGCGTATGGGGTGGAGCGACCTCACCGCCATTAGAGACCGGGCAATAATAACTTCACACTTTCCGGCTGGTTCTTTTGGCCGCTGGCGGCGTTGCTCGCTCCTTACAGACCCAAGGTTAGGGTATGCGCGCCCGTCGCGTCTTGCCAGCAGCCAAAATTACTGCGCCG
>JABEVA010000366.1 GCA_013044065.1 Phycisphaerae bacterium | reverse complement strand
GTATAGATTTCTTGAGCTTGCCGGAGCCATCATCATGTTGAGCACCAAGGGAAACTATAAGAGTTATTCTTTTGCGGCGACCTTGGCTCTCGCGGCTGTGGTGCTAAGCACCGGCCGCTTGGTGCATGCGGATACCAATCCGTGGCTAACGCCATCGCGGGGCCAGAGTTCCCGCTTTGCACAGGTGCTGGCTGCGGGAAGAACCAGCGCCGCGGCCAAACATTGGCAGGCCGCGGAACATTACTTCCTTCAGGCTTATCGCATCGCACCCGAACGTCCCGATGTGCTACTGTACATGGGATTATCCGAGAGTCATCGTGCGGGCCATCAGTGGCAGGCTATTGCATGGCTGCGGGCCTTCCTGGCGACCCAACCCGACGCCGCAACCGCCGATCAGGTGCGCCGTGAAATAACCCGACTGGCCGCCGCGGCGCACCACCAGGCGAAGCTGCTGCTGGGCCAACTGCGCCAACTTGCGGCCCTGCTGCCCGGCGCACCGCTCAAGGCCAATGCCAGGCAGGAGCTACAGACGGATTCTCAACTTTTGAAAAAACTTTCCAGCATGCCGCCTCGGGGCCATCGCAGAAAAGTCTCGCCGCTGGCGCGGGTATGGCAATGGGCGTTCGTCGCGCGTGGTATACGGGATCCAGAACTGCGGGCGGCGGCCGCGCGGCCGTTGGTAAAAAATCAGCGGGCTTGGGAAGTCTTTGCCCGGCAGGAGCAGATTCTTTATCACTGGATCCATCATCTGGGCATGGTGCAAAGGGACATGCCAATATCCGAGAGTCGGCGGCGATATTTCGCAAGCTATGCCTTGCGTTTTTATCTTGAACACGTCAAAGCGGCGTTGGCTCTCAGGCATTTTCGCCGTGCGTGGGCAGCCGCAAAGAATATTTTAATTCTGGATCCCACCGCACAGGACATGGCGATGGCGGTTCACCTGACCGAAATGTATCCATTGATGCCGGAGACAAATCTGGCCTTGACGGGTGAATGGTACCCCAATCAGACGGCACGGGCGCTCTACCTGCCGTTGAATGTGGGTCTGGATTTCGCCTCGCGGTACAATCATCGGGCGGCCGTGAAGATCGCTTTCGGCCTGTATGGAGCGGCGGTGGACGATTATCGCCGGGTCATCGCCATCTATGCCACGGTGGTGGACAAGAATTTCCGCTACGATGCCCACACCGGCAACCGATTGGCACGTTCCATGGTGCTGGAATATATTCTGCTCGGCGGCGCGCTTTACCATGGTCAACAATACGCCAAAGCCCGCACGGCGTATGCCCGGGCATTGATGTTGGCTCCCACCAACTCTGTGGCGTTGGCGGGCCTGCATAAAATTAAAACGCGATTGGCTCTGCGGGAGTCGCTGGCTGCCGAAACCCGCTTCATTCACCAGCGAATTGATCTGCCCCGGAACTACGCGCGCCGCGCGAATCTGCGAGAGCGTGTGGGAGATGTTGCCGGGGCGCTGGCGGATTGTTCCCGGGTGATCGCGCTGGATCCCAAAAATATCTCCGTCCGCCAAATGAGAATGAATCTGGAAGCGGAGCTGGGTAAAAACCAGGCCGCCATTGCCGATGGCACAGCGCTGCTGAACATGAACTATCCGGATCCTCTGCGGGTGTATCGCACCCGGGCCCAGTGCCTGCGGCGGCTGGGAAATTGGCCCAAGGCCAACGCGGATTATACCGCCATCATCCACATCGCGCCCTGGGAAATTTCCGCCCGGATCGGTCGCATGGAAGCTGAAGTGCACACGCATGACTATGGCGCTGCCACTGGGGATGCCCTGGCCATCATCGCGTATCGCGCACCGGCTACCGAGTATCGCCAGGCGGTACGTGTGCTCCACGCGGCCGCGCTGGCGGGATCCCGCAAAGCGATGACCGCGCTGGGCCGGCTTTATGCGTGGGGCAAGGTATCTTTGCCGGATTATCTCCAGTTCCGGGGAACGCCGCTTTTCGGGGCCGCGCCCACCCGTCCCGGCAGTGTGGCGATGGATCCGGTCAAGGCCATAAAATGGTTCAAAAAGGCTGCCGCTGCCGGATCGGGTGACGCCATGGCGGCTATGGGCGGCATCTATTTTGAAGGGCTTGGAATCGGGGGTGGCCAACACTATCGGGCCGCGATGCAATGGTTTCGCCGAGCGGCGGCTGCCGGTTGCGGCGACGCCATGGCTGCCATCGGTTGGCTCTACGCCGACGGCTTTGGTGTGCCACGCAACGACCAGACCGCCATGCGCTGGTTTCGCCGCGGAGTCGCAACTGGGTCTGGTCGCGCCATGCTGGCTGCGGGTTGGTTCCGGGAACACGGAAGAGCCGGGCGGATTCATGATAAAAAGGCCCTGCACTGGTATAAAAAAGCTTACGCCGTCGGTTGCGCTGATGCCGCCGATTGCATCGGAAATTTATACCAGCGCGGCAAAGGTGTGCGCAAAAATGCATCCACTGCGGTGTTGTGGTTTCGTCGGGCCGCCGCGGCCGGTAGCGCCAGCGGGTACCAAGACCTGGGTTTGGCCTACCAGAATGGCACGGGCGTTCGGAAAAGCAGCGCCAAGGCCATGGAATATCTGACCATGAGCGGGGCCACAAACTATGTAGATGGCTGTTTCAAAATCGCGTGCGACTATTTTGCGGGTGATGACCTCAAGAAAAGAGACTATGCCAAAGCCGCCGAATGGTTCCGGATAGCCGCGCGGTTTGGGGATCCGCGTGCCATGAATGACATCGGCACCCTGTACCATTTCGGTCAGGGTTTGCCGCAGGATGACATGAAGGCCGTCGCGTGGTATCGCAAGGCGGCGCGGGCCGGCGATTTGAATGCCATGGATAATCTGGCACTGGCTTTCCGCCGCGCGCATGGTGTACCGCTCGATTACCGCCGAGCCATGTTCTGGTGGAAGATGGCGGCCCATCTGGGGTCGAAGGAGGCCGCCGCCTGGATCGGCAATATGTATTTCGACGGTCATGCTCAGGCCTTCACCTACACCCCCAACTACCACGGGGCTTTGCGATGGTGGAAACAAGCCGCCAAACAAGGCTCCCGCCAGGCCATGCAAAATCTAAGCCTGTTATACTGGAACGGTTGGGGAGTTACGGCCAGTCATTTCATGGCGGAAAAATGGCGCAGCAGAACCGGTGATGTCCGGGCCATGTACAAGCTGGGCAATTACTACCAACTCGGGCGTGGTACCGCGAAAAATCCCGCTAAGGCCGTTGCTTGTTTTCGTCAAGCCGCTGACAGCGGGTCGCCGGACGCTATGAACCTTCTCGCGGTGGATTACATGGCCGGCTACGGGATCGTCAAAAACAATACCCATGCTCTGAAATGGTTCGCGAAAGCCGCGGCCGCTGGTTCCACTGACGCCATGTGCTG
This sequence comes from Phycisphaerae bacterium, assembly GCA_013044065.1. Taxonomy (GTDB): domain Bacteria; phylum Planctomycetota; class Phycisphaerae; order WQYP01; family WQYP01; genus JABEVA01. The sequence continues at coordinate 4,172 of JABEVA010000366.1, read as the reverse complement.
GCTGGGACAAATTTATGAACAAGGTAAGATCGTGCCGCGCAATTTCGCCCTGGCCATGGACTGGTATCGCAAGGCCATGCGTGCAGGATCGCCAACAGCCTGCTGCAGCCTCGGTGTCATGTATGCCTGGGGCGAAGGGGTTTCATCCGATTACCGCACCGCAGTCGAGTATTGGAGAAAAGGGGCGGCTAAGGGTTCTAAAACCTGTATGGGCTGGATGGCCCATTGTTATGAATATGGTTTGGGTGTGGCCAAAGACCCGACCAAGGCCACCCTGTGGCAGGCTCGAGCTGGCGACACCGGCTCAGAAAATAACATCGGCTACGATTATTACGTGGGAAAGGGCCTGCCGCAGAATTATAAATTGGCGGTCCACTGGTTTCGCAAGGCGGCCTACGCCGGCGACGCCAACGCCATGAATAACATGGGCTATTGTTATCTACGCGGCAATGGCGTTTCCGCTTGGGATTACAAGGCTATTGAATGGTTCAGCGAAGCCGCCAAAAAGGGCAATAGGAACGCCATGCTGAATATGGGCGAGCTCTATGGGCAGGCCAAGATTGACGGCGTAGCCATTGCCTACAGCAAGATTGATATCACCAAAGCCCTGGTCTGGTATCGCAAGGCTGCGGCCCTGGGATCCGCAAATGCGGCCATTGATATTGCAGTGATTTACCTCAAGGGCGACGGTGTTATGGAAGACGACCCGCAAGCCGTGCGGTGGTTCCGCAAAGCCGCCACTGAAGGCTCTGTCAACGCCATGAACTGGCTGGTCTGGTGTTATCAGAACGGGCGTGGCGTGCCGCAGGACCACAACAAAGCGATGAAATGGCAGCGCAAAGCGCAAGCCACAGCCGCGAAATGATTGTCCGGCAAGCCCAGCATTCGTTTGCTCGCGCACGCTGGCCGATAATTGGGCCGATGAAAAGATACGCTAATTTACATCCGTTTTATGTTGCGTCAGCGCTCCCGGCAGGCGGATCCACGTCGGGTGCCCGCGGGGTTTCGGGAAGGGATCGGGATGCTTCCGCCATGCCCCAAAAGGTACAAAATTCCCAGCCGCCCACGCCGCCGACCCCACCAATGCGCAACAGAATCGATCTTCGCGCGACCGCCGCTTTTCGCTAAATTTTCAAGGTTTTCATCAGCCCAGACCCAGGCGGAAAACCCAATTCCCGGGTTGGTGGAATCCGCGATTTGGCACAAACCGTTGGCACGCCCCGTTATAGTTATTCGGATATACGAATAACACCACCTTAAAAAGCGAATGTTGCAGCGTTGAGATCCGCTGGAGTTCGACGACGACCGCCAACTGTGGCCGAAAAATAATTTGCGGTAGGGGGTTGACATGCATATTGCGCGAAGATATATTGGTAATTGTCTTATCGGATTAAAGCCTCGTTTGTCTGTCCTGGCTCCGGAGATTGGGTACTACAAATAGGCTGCGGGTGGTTGGTGGAAGGCCGACGCAATGAATACGTAACGGGTAACGGTGCGAAGATGGCTCCGTGGTACCGGAACTTAGGAGGGAGCGGGGAAAGCAGGGGTGCGGCGGGTTTAGCCGCGATGGTGGTGGTGGCATATTCTTCCGCAGTGTCACGTCGGCACGGCGGATTTTGGGGATAGATTTCCTTTTTAAGGGGGTATTCACATGATGGGTCACAACAAGCTTTTGAGCAGGTTTGGCAGAGGGTGGAAGTCTAGTAGATTTACCGTTCGGGTCTTGGTTTCCCGTGGTTTTTCTTTTTGGGTGGTTGCGATAGTCGTGGTGGCGACGGTGGGAGCATCGACGCTGGGCACAGCCTCGGCTTCGCCCGTGTTGCTGGTCGATTACAAGGCTCTCAACTACAACGCCACTAATGGTGTTTGGACGGATTCATCCGGTAATGGGGATAACGCCACAGTACCTGTTGGGACAACTGCGCCAACGCTCATGGCCAACGCGACGCCCAACGGATCTTCGGCGGTCAGTTTCACTTACCTCGAGTACCTAGACATCGCTACCGGTTTAGCGCCGGGTAGCGGATACACGGTCTTGGCCTTTGCCGAGCCTACGGAAGCAGTGTATCTCGATGATAATCTGGTGGGCGGCCCATCGGGAGCGATGGCCTATCGCATTGGACCGACGAGCGGCGTCAATTACCAACTGCTGGGCAACGACGGCACCACGCTTGGAACATCCAATACGGGCGTGCCGACTACCGCATTCAGCATGATCGGCGTCGCCACGGATAACGCGGGTAAGGCAACGTTCTATTTCAACGGCAACGCCGACGGAACAACCACCGCTAACGATCTGTTCACTTCCTCAATCAACCTCATCGGTGCCCGAGGGTCGTCGGCAACCGGTTTTTTTACAGGTAATGTCGCGGAAATTCAGATTTACAGCGGCGTTTTGACCACCAGTGAGGTTCAGACGGTCAATCAGGCGTTCACCAATTCATACATCACCCCAGTACCCGAACCGGCGTCGCTGGCGTTGCTGGCTGTGGCTGGCGTGGGAATGTTGCTGTTGCGGCGGGGGAAGAAGTTAGGAGTTCTGTTAAATGATCAAGGATCACTGCTCAATGGCCAAAAATAATGGACATGATTTTAGCCGGTGCCACCTTGGCTGTGAATCTGGTGGTTGGCGATTTCAGGGCGAAGGCGGAAAGGAGTTGGTGATATTGAAGAAAATGGTTTTACCAAGGGCAGTCCCTTTATTTGTGGAAATTTTTACGTGTCTTTTCAAGGAGAGTCTATCATGATTACTAAAAATCTTTTAAGTGTTTTAATCTCGGCCGGCGCGGTTGCCGCTTTGGCGCTGTGTACTCAAACGTCTCAGGGCCAGATCACAGGGGTTATCAGTTCAAATGTTGAGGGGTTCTTCGGCTCCACCAGCGATACCTATCAGCAGTCTGAAGCGCCGCTGAATCCTCCCTGGACTGCGGTTGGTTTCGCTTTGCCGTATGGCCCGGCAGGCCTTCCCAATATTCCGGCATTGTACGCCGGTTATCCGAACCCGGCTACGCCGATTACGCAAAACATCGGCTTTGCAGCGCCGGCGGGGCATGCGCCTGCCAGTCCATTTACCGACGGCGTGACTTCTGCTGACTATCATATTTACGGTGGCTACAGCACCTCCGCGACTTACACGCGCGATGCGTATGTCCGGTTGGGCAATAGCACCACGACGCTGATGTATCTGGACCAGCCCTCGACCGCCACCGGCTACGCCTACGAGGAGGCCGAGTTCGCGATTGATTACAACGTGAACGCCAACGGGCTTACCGCCGGCGCGACCCCCAACAACCGGCCCTATCTGGTGTCCGGCAGTTTTCTGCCCGGCGGATCGGCGGAATTCGGCGCCCAAGTCAATTACTGGTGGATTCCGACTGTCGTTAACACTGGGACTGGTGTAATAATCAGCTATGGAACGCCCGTCAACCTCGGATCGTTGCAGTACCAGGATTATCTCTCAAACGTGACCGGGTCATTTTCGTCACTGGTTCAGGATACGTACAGTTCCAACTATCTGGCTGGCGTTGCCCCCGGCCAGACCGGCATTCTTGAGCTGACCGGAGATATGTATCTGATAGGCGATCCGGTCAGCATTTCGGTGGAGGCTGTGCCGGAACCGGCTACGGTGGCGCTGGTTGCCCTTGGTGGGCTGGCCTTAATAGTACGTCGGCGAAAAACAGCCTGACGGGGTAGGCACTGCGGGGTGGATTGCCTCGCAACGGTTTCGAGCTGTACTGCGGCCGGTTTAGCCGCGATAGTGTTGGTGGCATATTCTTCCGCAGTGTCGCGTCGGCACGGCGGATTTTGGGATAGATTTCAATTAAAGGAATATTCTTATGATGCGTCTGAAAAAAAATGCGCAACGCAGTTTCCCGGCCATGGCCGTGGTCTTGACGGCGTTGCTTTGCCGTGAGCGGTCTGTTCTCGCTGACAATACCACGTACGTTTATGACGTGGCCAACCCCAGCCAGATAACCCAAGTGACGAGCATCGAAACGCTGGATCCAGTCACCTCAACGGTGTATGACTCTGTCGGCAATGCGATTGCGTTGACGGACTCCGGTCCGAATTCCAGCACCACCAACGTTTACGATGCTTCGGGCAACGTGGTGCAAACCATTGATACGTTGGGGCCGGTGACCTCGACCACGTATGATACGCTCGGCAATCCG